>JBOGQT010000071.1:0-5209 GCA_050749105.1 Nitrosotalea sp.
ATCAAGCGAAGAGATGGCAGAACTTTTTTAAATCAAGAAAGGAAGTTTAGACAAGCTTTTTCATTTTTTCATCATACTTTTCAAGAAGCTTGTATAATTTTGCGTTATCTTCAAGTGATCCTTCTACTGCCTTGACTGTATCCTTTGAAGATTTGCTTACAGAATAGGTCATCTATTTTATAATATCATGTAATCTTCTTTAAGTGTTGTCTCAACCATTTCCTTACTGTTGCTTCATCAGACTTGACAGCTGCTATTCTGACAATAAATTCTAACGCCTCTTCTGGTTCCACTCTGATATGGTAGCCATTGAGTCTGAGAAAAACATCTGATGCGCCATATGCAGTTCTTTTGTTGCCATCAATAAATGGATGAGATGAAATTATCTGGAATAAGATAAAGGCAGCTTTTGCAGCTAGCGAGTCTACATGTCTTCTCTTATTGTAGAGGTCGTGAACAGTATCTAGTGTGTACAGCATTGCCCCCTTGGACAGATAGCCTTCGGAGGCAAGATTGAAACCCTTACGTAAAAGGAAGATATCATTTTCTTCAAGATAGATGATCCCAACACTATCTGTCATGCAAATACGCATTACCTGCTCTCATAGATAACTGATTGCAGCATAACTAGATCTGCAAACGTCAAAATAATTTGTAGATAAGAAATAAAACCTGTTTTTCTGATTGGTAATGCAGGTAAATAAAATATGAAGTTTCTCGTGACAGGTTCTGCTGCAAATTCGACTGATGATAATAAAATAACCGTCTTTTTAGACAAGTAAATTCTACTGTCTGCAATGTTTTCCACCAACTCTTTCATTCAAGAGGCGGGAGGTTATCCTAAGGGAATGAAAGTAAACGATCTCGACTGGTCTATTGCAACCAGTTGTAATGGTGAAGTAAGCTCTACAAATTTGATAGAGCGGGGTGCAGTAGGTTTTGGCATCCCAGAGGGCTTTCAGTTGAAGCAAGGAGGCGGAACATGGAGAACGTAAGGCTACTAATCCGAGGAGTCGATGAAAGCAAGTTGTACAATCAGAAATGATTTATCAGTCTAATGTGCAACAGAACCTACTGATGTATATTCATACTACCACAAGATCGCTGACACAACAAATTTCAATTCTGGCTTTGTATAAAGAATGTAGGTTCTTTTAGCAACTGAAATTTTGGATCTCAAAACAAGATCTAAACAGTCAAGCGAAGTTTTAATCTCAAGTTATACCGTATGATAGAATGGAAACAGCAGGAGATCCTGATGACTTTATGCCTGTTTATGATATACTTGACAAAGACGATGCGTTGTACAAGGTTGTAAAAGATATCATTGGCAACTTGAAAAGTGATAAAATAGTTGGGCTTCGCCTAAAGCGAGAACAGATTCCAAAGTACTATCTCAAAAGACACGATGTTAATGCCGTCTTCAAGGTAGACCTGCCTGGCCATTGGCGTTTGATTTATGGCGTAACTGCAATACACAACGAGAAAAAAGCCCTTTTAATGGAATTATTCGATCATGAAAAATACAACAAGAGATTTGACTATTAATACATAAATGTACGTACATATATGTATATATACAAGAAACATGTAATGTATGATATACAATGAAACCAAAGACAGTATTTGCAGAAAAACGCAATCCAGATCTGGAATCAAGAGACGACATACACAAAAGCATTCTAAAGTACAACCCCACCCTGAAGAACATTCTAAAAGTTGAACGGCTTCTTGCAGAGTACAAGGAGTTTACTTCTAAAGCACAATTAGTAAAAAAGTTAGATGTCACCATGAGACCGCCGGTTCTTAATGTTATTTTGCATTATCTTGAAAAGTCAAACAAGATATTGCTTGACAAAGACGGTTCAATAGTATGGATTTATGCAAGCCCAAAGGCAAAGAAGAGATGGGATGCGGCCACCAAACTGTAGGTATACAACACGTCTGACATATGACAAGTTCTGTTAATTTATAGGACACGGAGTCACAAAACCCCAAAGTCCGGAATACCTCTCCAGGATCAAAAGGTCAGTCTTATCATATAACCAAAATGCATGTATGTCAAAATGCCATTTCAAGTCTCTTTCTTATATCTGCAATCTTTTGCGAGTTCAGACCGTCAATAATTCCCTCTATCCTGATAACAAATTCTTTGGTCTTTGCAATGATGCCAGGAGAGTCTATCCTTACCTCTGCACTGTAATATTGTGCATCAACTCTATCCTCTTTTGCCTGTCTTAATTCTACCATAATTTCCTCCGAGATATCTCCTGCAAACAGATAGCTAAACAGTGAAATGGTACAGTCGTGTATCTCGCACTTTATTCCTATCCGTGATAGCAGTGCATAAATGGCAAAATACTTTGCATAGTAACTTGCCGATATTGTCCATTCGTCAAGGCCTGCCTTGGCATTTACCTCCATGGATTTCAAAGCCGTTCTTGATTTTTTCAGATATGCCTTTTGCAAGTTTTCTGATTCACTGCCAAGTCTGATGCCTTTCTTTTGCTTTGCACACCATTTGAGATATTTTTCAGCCTGCATGATATCTCCACATTATATCACAAAATTCGTCTATTCCTCTTAAGATTATATGGTTTGCAACAACCTCATTTACCAATGGATCCTTGTCTTGTAACCCGGCCAAAAATTGTGCCCTGTTTGAGGCTTTTACATTTATGTCTCTATTTACAAGATCAGAGGCTTTCAAAATCGCATTTTTATCGATTTTTTTCTCGGTTATGACAAATAGATCTATATCGCTTTCCTTGGTGTGCCCTCCTTTTACAAAACTTCCAAATACAATAAGGGGACCATCTGTCTTGTCACTTATCTCATCGAGAATCTTTTTTACCAAAAAGTGTTTTTTAAGATATAGAATTGTGGTAAAGCTTTCTGCCATTATCAAATAGTTTTTTGTTATGATATTGCCTAGGTTCAAGGTATACTCTTTGTTTCTGCCTTTGACGGCACTTGATAGGATGTTGATCCTCTCCAGTTTTTTGAGTTGAAGTTGTATGGATTTTACGTCTACATCGGTCTCTCTTGCTATTTCCCTTAGATGAATAGACTTGTGGTAATTGTTTGCATACAGGCCGATTATTTTCAGCGTTGTCTGTGTAATGTTGTATTCTTCCAACATATGTTGTATTTATACAACATACAATTTAAAGTTGTTGCCCGTGTTGAAGATATCATGTGCCTTAAAGTGATATAGTAGAAGTTTGCCTGAAACAAGAGCAGGCTCAAATATCTGAAATAAAATCTCTGGTATTACAAGTCTTTATTGCCAGCCCTCTACATCTAGGCCAGCTACTCGATCAAAGTGCTTTTTGTTCTCTGTTATGAGGGTCTGCCTATTTGCAATTGCAATGCTTGCAATGAAGAGATCCCTATCTCCGATTGTATTTGATCTCATAGATGCTGCCAACTTGCCCCATATTCTGCCAGATTCATAGTCGAGGTTTAATATGGCAAACCGGCCAAGCAGTTCTTCCGAGTCCTCCAGTGCTCTTGCCCTGTCCTTTGAGGTATAAGCTCCGCGGTATAGTTCGGCAACGGTAATGGCAGTGACATAAACAGTCTCCCCCCTCTCTTCAAGCTCGCGCATCTTTTCAATTGCGCCCTTCTCATGTCTTTCAAGCGCTATGATAAAGCTGGTCTCGGCGCAAACCATGCCTACAGCTTGACTCTTGGAAGCTTGAGATTCTTGTGTAACTCTTGGCTTGCTCTTTGGGTGTGTTCTGCAAGCTCCATGTTTGGCTCACTCTCATCTAGGTAGGCCAGGATTGCAGCGGGATTGCCCTTGCCAAACTTGCGCAGTACAAGATCTGAAAAAGACTCACCTTCTCTTTTCTGAGCCTTGAGTACCCGGTATGCTTCGTTGTTAAGTGAGATTGTAGTTGTTCCCATAAGAGTATAATGCATGTACATGCATTTAAAGTCTTATTGGCAGAATCATTAAGACTGTCTTGTCGATGCAAAAGTCACGTGTTGGGATTTATGTCACGATAACTTGACACAGTACCTCAGGCGGTAGTCTTAGTTCTTGCAGCAAGTTTTGAAATCCTCTCCTCTGCTGCAAGCGTGGCATCTAATGTAAGTTCAGCGATCAGTCTCAATTCATCTTTTTTCTGCTCAGTGATCTCGGTCATTGCTTTGTGCCTTTTAATTTGTCCTGCGCCCGTTTATTTTTTGCTGCCAATTCCTTGTAAAGAAATTTGGTTGTTCTTGAAACTTTTGATCTTCTAATATGATAACAGTATAACCAGCACTTTTTCTTGCAAATAAACTCTCATCTAGTAATTGTGTGCCAAAAGTAAATCTGTTGTTATTGTAAGTGATGCCGGTCCGCTTATCCAGCTTGCAATGTTAGATAACCTAAGCTTGTTATCAAAGCTTTACACTGTAATTATTCCACAGCAAGTTTTCGAAGAGACACAGTACTACAAAGATCTTCCTGATGCAATTGAGATTGCAAAGGCAGTCAAGTCTTGGTTGATTGTAAAGCCAGTCAAGAAAAGATCCAAAGTCAGGAGTTTGATGAAGAGACAAAAGCTTGGCAGGGGAGAATCAGAAGCCATAGTGCTCTGCAAGGAAGTTGAGGCGTTTGCAGTCTTGACAAGCGACAGATACGCTGCCAATAGGGCAAATGATTATGGCGTAAGGACTCTCAACGTTGCAGATATAATCAAACAATCATACAATGCAAGAATTCTAACATCTAGGAAAGCACTAGATCTGATAGACGCGTTCATAAATCAAGACATATTAGGCACGCAATACATTAGAGAACTAAAGAAGGAAGCGAAGAGTTGGCTCTAGATACCAAGGTCAAAAAGACTGCAAAGGAAGCCTCTATTAAAGAAAGAAGGATTCTTTTTTGTCTGAAAGATTACTACAACGGTGAATTTTCACTGGAATTTGCTGCAGGCAAGCTAAAGATACCGCTTAGGGCGCTAATGGAATTTATGACAAAACACCATCTTCCACAGTACTGGCAGGAAGAGGACAGAAAAAGAGGCCTCAAAAGACTCTCCGAAATTCATTCAACGCTTTAATTTTAGCACCTAAACCCCAAGCAAAAATGAACAATCCAACGCTGATAAGCATAATGAAGGTTGAAGATCTTTTCAGGGAACACATCGAGTTTGATTCTCGAAGCCAGCTATTGCGTAAATTAGATGGCAGTATGAAAGCTAGCTCACTT
>JBOGQT010000072.1:0-11861 GCA_050749105.1 Nitrosotalea sp.
ATCAAGCGAAGAGATGGCAGAACTTTTTTAAATCAAGAAAGGAAGTTTAGACAAGCTTTTTCATTTTTTCATCATACTTTTCAAGAAGCTTGTATAATTTTGCGTTATCTTCAAGTGATCCTTCTACGGCCTTGCTTGTATTCCTTGCAGGTTTGCTTACATAATAGGTCATCTGTATTATAATATCATGGAAGCTTCTTTAAGTGTTGTCTCAACCATTTCCTTACTGTTGCTTCATCAGACTTGACAGCTGCTATTCTGACAATAAATTCTAGCGCCTCTTCTGGTTCCACTCTGATATGGTAGCCATTGAGTCTGAGAAAAACATCTGATGCGCCATATGCAGTTCTTTTGTTGCCATCAATAAATGGATGAGAGGAAATTATCTGAAATAAGATAAAGGCAGCTTTTGCAGCTAGAGAGTCTTGCCTCCGAAGGCTATCTGTCCAAGGGGGCAATGCTGTACACACTAGATACTGTTCACGACCTCTACAATAAGAGAAGACATGTAGCTTGAAACCCTTACGTAAAAGGAAGATATCATTTTCTTCAAGATAGATGATCCCAACACTATCTGTCATGTAAATACGCATTACCTGCTCTCATAGATAACTAATTGCAGCATAACTAGATCTGCAAACGTCAAAATAATTTGTAGGTAAGAAACAAAACCTATTTTTCTGATTGGTAATGCAGGTAAACCAAATATGAAATTTCTTGTAACATGTTCTGCAAGCCTTGCCGGAAGGCAGGTAACAGAGGATCTAAAAATCAATATCTATTCTTGTTATGGCAAATCAAGGCTAGGCCCTTGACAAGATAATACATATCTGCAGAGAAACCAGAATCTAGGGCTGGTAATACCATAAAGTATACCAATAGGTAGTACTTAATAATCAAGAACTGCAAATATGTCATGTGCAAGACAGTAACACATCCGTAGTCTCAGTCAAAGTGTCAAGGCGCATCAAGGAAAAGATGCATTCCATGAACATAAAGTGGAGTGAAGTGTTAAGAAAGACAATCGAGGCCAAGATAAAAGAATACGAAAGAAAGCAAGACATAGCTAACTTTCTTGAGTTTCGAACCAAAAACAAGGTGCCAAAGAACAGGACGCCATACACTTCCGAAGTATTATCTAGGAAAACCAGAGAAGAGCGATGAAGTATACCGTAGACGCCAGCGTACTTGTCAAGCTGGTAGTCGAGGAGGAATACTCGCACAATGCCGTGAAGCTTATCTCAGATCCAAAGGCAATCCTGCATGCCCCTAGCATCATTTACCATGAAGTGGGAGGTGTGTTGTACAAGATGACTCGGCGAGGTATCATGGAAAAGAATTATGCTGTGAGAGCATATGAAAATCTCATAAATCTGCCAATCGATGTATCCCATGACAATTGGAGTGTCTTGCCTGCCATACTTGAGATCTCTTTAAAGCACGAACTGCATTTTTATGATTGCCTCTACATGCACACTGCCAAGAAGACAGGTTCGACACTTGTTTCATCTGACCGCAAGCTTTTGGCAGCAGCTGGCAAGGAGTGCAACACAAAACACCTGGGAGATATCTAAAATAAATTCAAGAATCTTTCTAGCATATTTTATGTCAATATAGAAAAATATTCTTCTACTTTTTGTTGTTTGGGTGATTACGACAGCCTAAAATACCTCTGTGTCATACCTAAAGTGTCGACGGCATACTGTTGGCAACAACAGAAAGTCAATAGATGAATTGAAATCCAAGAAAAATATCCGCGCCGTCGACATTTTAAATTACCAGATTCAAGATATTGATCATATCAAATGTCATAAAGACCAATTTCAGACTTTTCTAATACGTAAATCATTGTCAAGGCCTGTAGTGTGAAAAAAGAAAAGATCTGTTATCTCTTTGGCCAGAAAACCAAAACAAAATTTTCAAAAATAATAAAATTTGAAAATATCTATGCCACAAGACAGATCAAGAGTTTTGTTCTAGGGATGAATGGATCTATTTTGTAAGATCCAAGTCTTATCCCAACCTTACGATAGTCCGCTCGGATTCTTGGTCCAATAGGTACGCCATGTATGCATAACAACACGCATGCAGTGCATCGTCCGGAGTTTCTTCTGGATGAGTAAAAATTGTTCGTGGCCTGCCAGATGAATTAGATGTTGTTGACTCGATACACGTAAAATGGTCAATAAGCCACTCGATCTTCTCTAATCTACCGGGTACTCCGGGAATGATCAACCGTGGAATTGGATGTGGAAAGTCATCGCGAGTCTCAGGTCTTCGAATCAAGTCGATTATCGTCTCAATAATCCAAGTCCTGTCAGCATTTATCCTAAACTCGTCATCTATTGGCTCAAACGGTTTTTCTGGCCTTGATAGATAGTGCACCTTGTAAACGCGTTCGGCATATCTCTTGGATAATTTCTCTACTTGTCTTACTCCACCACCAGCATCCATGACTATTTTTTTTGGCTCAAAGGAGTCAATCAACCTGATGGCCTGATCTGCCTGTACTTCGGTTGACGGATCGTCTAGCTTTGTAACGTAGAGAAGTTGGAATCTAGGCAAGTCTTTGTTTAATAATTGCCATACCCAGCATACTGTGTGGGCTTGTTTACCTCCTCCCAATCAAATCCCATGTATACTGGACCCCGTTCATGGTTAACGTCAAGCCCACCAGCGAAATCTAGTGTGCTGTCCATCAAGGCGCGAATGTCAGTCTCAAGCAAAGGTTTGCGCATGCCCCTATACCACCAGCCTTCAACCTCGTTTGCAAATCTGCGTGGGGTGTACGAATGTTGCTTGTATGTGATATCGACTTGCGTTATCCACGGCGCCATGGATTGTGATAAATGGTAAGAATTTATCCCGTCCACTTTGGTATCGGTATCGTTTATCCAGTCGAATTCTTCTATATCAGTAATGGGATCGGCCTGACTTTTTTTCCATTCGTATAATGTTCCACGATGCCATTCTTTATACCAATCATCACCCTCATGACTTCCGGTACCAATCTTTAGAATTTTTTTAAATTTAGATTTTGACATCGTCTCTTTCAAGACAGGCAAGGCCTCCACATTGACTGACTGCATCTCGTCCACAACTACAAAGTCAGCCGGAATTGAGCGGGCAGCTTCAAAGTTTCCCCAGGCCGAATACATGTACAGGTTTGATCCATTTCCAAATGGCAGCCAAGAAACATTTCCTTTTTCTGACACAACAAGTTTTTTCAATTTTGGTGATGTCTCAATTGCCCCTTGTCGCAGTCTAAGATTTGAAAAAATTTCCACATGTGAAAATCTGTCTGTCATGTATAGCCCGACTGAATATTTGTGCAATGATAAATTATGCAACAGCCAGTTTAGGCCAAGCTCTGTAATTTCCATCTGGCGGGGTTTTACAATATTGATCTCCGGACTCTGGTCAAGGTAAATTTTTGTCAGGTATGGCCTGTCAGCAAAGCTAAATGCAAGGCCCTTGAGCCTTCTGAATTTTAGGGTCCAGTCGATGCGATTTGCAGGAATCTCTTCAGTGTCAATGGATACACTCCTAGAATAGGCAGCAAAGGACGATGTATCGTAACCGAGTTTTTTGAGTGCCTGTCTGATTCTGTCATTCATCTTTTTTTGCCTCGATTTTTTCTAGTGCGTCAAGGATTGACCCGTCTTTCAAAATTGTAAATGTGTATTTTTCTTCTTCCCTTGCTTCTCTTATTGCAGCCAGTCTTTCTTTGTAATTGCTTGCATTTTTTTGCATCTCATATAATTCATCAGAACGCCTTGCGCTTCTGTCAAGCAATAATTTGTAAAATACCGAATAATCCCCCCTAACGATGGAATCCAAATTTTTCTTTGCATCTTTTCTGATTATGCGTTTGTCTCTTGTAATTGTTGACCGACTAACACCGAGTTTTCTGGCAAGCTCGTCTTCAGTATTTGTAAATGTCGAAAACGAAATTTCATTTTGCCGTTTCCAAATTTCCTGCTTTTTTGTTTGCGGGTCTGACATTATCCAAGATTATATTTTTCCGGGTTTTTATGCATTGAAATGGCATGTGCTAGAAGAATATTTTTCTAAAACACAAAAAAAGTATTTCTTGACTGTTTACTGTACAAATCTATACAATAGGGAAAGCAGTTAACTCAAGATCTGTTGTTTTTAAATTTGCGTCATTTTCTACGAACAAAATTGACGCACTTGTGTCATTTTTCTGTAGATACCAAATTAAGCTTGGATGTACAATTATGATACAGGAATGAAGTTCCTTGTGACAGGTTCTGCAGGCCTTGTCGGTAGACAAATAACAAAAGACCTCTTCGAGTCAAGCCAGGTATATTCATGCTACCACAAGGCAAGGCCAGACTTTGGCATACCGATATCAATGGACCTTACACGTATAGACGATATCGAAAAGACAATACAAAAAATAAAACCCGATACAATAATTCATTGTGCAGCAATGGCAGACCCTGACCTCTGCGAAAAGGAACAAGAGATTGCAACAAAAATAAACGTCAAGGCTACAGAAATCATATCAAGACAGGCTGCAAAGATAAAATCATTTCTCATTTACATATCAACTGATTATGTCTTTGACGGAAAAAATGGAAACAAAAAAGAGTCCGACACCCCAAACCCGATAAACCATTACGGAAAGACAAAGCTCCAAGGAGAACAGGCAGTCCAGGATTTGGCGCCCAAGTGGTGCATAGCAAGGACTAGCATACCATACGGAACACACCCGACAAGAAAGAACTTGCTCTCCTTTGTAATAGAATCACTACAAGAAAAAAAAGAGTTCCAGGCACCCAAAGACCAGTATATCTGCCCGACATATCTTCCAAATCTTTCAAGGATGCTAATCGAACTTGGAACAAGGCAGATTGCAGGAACAATTCACCTATCTGGGGCAACCAGAGTATCAAGATACGAGATGGCAAAAATGATATCAGAAAAACTCTCACTTGACACAACTCTTCTCAAGCCTGTAAAAATATCAGATATGACAAACTGGACTGCAAAGAGGCCGCAAGATTCCTCACTTGACACATCCAAGGCAAATAAAATACTCAAGGAAAAACCGCTTGGTATCTCAAGGCAGGGCTTGAACTGTACATAAAACAGCTAAAGACAAAAGCATAAGCAAGCGTTATTAAACAAAAGGAGAATAAGATAACCACTTGACAAAGTTTACAATTGTAATAACCAAGGGCACGGTTGCCTATGTATCATACTGCCAAGAGCTAGGTATAGCAAGTCAGGGCAAAACTGTAAAGGAAGCAAAAAAGAACATAAAAGAAGCCATACAGCTTTATCTTGAAGAAGCTAAAAACTCAAAGGTAGTTAAAAGTAAATATCCAATTTTAACTACCATAAATACATAAGATCTACTTGCAAAAACTGCCAGTGCTTTCTGCAAAGGATGTCGTAAAAATTCTTACCAAAGCAGGTTTTCATTATTCCAGGCAGAAGGGAAGTCATATAGTAATGGTCAAGTTTGTAAAAGGAAAGAAAATTATTGTCGTTGTTCCAAACCACAAGGAAATAGATCCAGGTACTCTATTGTCTATAATAGGACAGTCAAGTATGACAAAAGAAGAATTTCTCTAGTTGATAGATTCCTCACTTGACACATCCAAGGCAAATAAAATACCCAAGGAAAAACCGCTTGGTATCTCAAGGCAGGGCTTGAACTGTACGTAAAACAGCTAAAGACAAGAACTTGAAAAACTGCTTTCTTTCAAGTCCCAAAATTATAAAGTCCATACAAGACAGCAGGCTTGAACTGTACTATATACCAGAAAGCAGAACCTGGTTGACAAACTTTGTTCATTAACAAGGTATCGCAAGTGTATTATTTTATTTTGCAAAATATATAGTGGAAACTGTAGGCTCTGGTCGCTTATACATCAGCCAGTACCCTTGCTTACGCTTTTGGTCCTACAGTTTCCTTTTGTTTTCTACATTCTAGATATATTGCATCTTTGACTTTTGCAAGCAAAGTAATGCAATATTTTGCAATAATTTTTAGCCAATGGACAAACCGCTATTTCCGTCCTAAACTTTATCTTGCGGATCTGTATAACACAGAACTGTTGAAACTAATCCCGGTTATGATATCAATCATCCTTGCAAGCTCGACACTTGGATACGGCATCCAGGCATCGGCCCAGGTGGGAGGAGGAGTGGCAGGAGCAGGAGGAGGCACACCATGCTCGGCATCTTATCCATGTGCTGCCATCTGCGGTGACCACCCGTGCGCGCCAGGCGAGGTATATACACCTGGATTGCCAAACGCTACAGCAAGCAAGCCAGCATCTGGCACAAATGGCACTGGTTCTTCTG
This sequence comes from Nitrosotalea sp., assembly GCA_050749105.1. Classification (GTDB taxonomy): domain Archaea; phylum Thermoproteota; class Nitrososphaeria; order Nitrososphaerales; family Nitrosopumilaceae; genus Nitrosotalea. The sequence continues at coordinate 6,343 of JBOGQT010000072.1, forward strand.
CTGTTGCAACCCAGGTAAGTATTGGAGCAAATGTAACTGCTACAAAGACTGTAAACGGTACTGTGATGCATAGTCAGACCATGACAAACATGGCATCTGCCAAGACAAATGGTACCATGACAAACATGGCATCTGCCAAGACAAATGGTACCATGACAAATGCAGGTGGCACAACAACCACCACCCCACACATGAATGCAAACAGCACTGCACCATCTGCAACTACGCCATCTACATCTACAACTTTGCCGTCTCCAGAAGCACAGATAGTGGCAGGTGCCCAGCCAGCAAATGTAAAGTGCCCGTCAGGATTATATCTTGTGCTAAACAACATTGACTCTAGGCCCGCATGCGTGACGCAAAATACAATGTCAGCCCTGGAAAATAGAGGATGGGGCCACGCAGCACCATAAAAAATAATTTCGTTAAATATATTTTATCTAACCAATTTTTTACTACATCATACCTGACAAGAATATATCTACAAAGTTTAACAAGTACATCTAGAATTGATTCAGGGCTGATCTGTTTATTTTGTTTGAAAGTATGACAACGCTTGCAAATGTTACGGCAAAGACAAATCCTGATACAATGCCAAACTCTGGTGCGGCAAATACCTCAAGCAAAAGTGAGCTTGGAGTTGCAACCGAGCTGGGACTTATTCCGTTTGACTGCAGGCATGCCTTTGACTGTTCCATTATGGAAAAGGGCTGTTCAACATCAGGGTTTGATATGAGATAGTTGTGCAGTTCCTGGTCTGTCGCGCTTGGGTCAAGCGAGAGATATGAGTTTAGGTCATCGTTTACCCTTGTAACAGAAGACTTGTAGATTGTCTGCTCAAGTGGCAAGTTGACAGAGTTGCAGTAATAGTTACCGCCTGTGTCAAATGCCGCCCATGCAGGGCTAAAAGATGTTATGCATAATGCACCTAGTCCCAGTATGGCAAGTAATACAGTCTTCAACTACATCCATAATACAAGTACACCAAGATTAATTTTGCGGATGCTGTACCACAAGTTTTAAAATAAAATTGCAAGATATTGCATGTGTGGATAAAAAATGCATCATCTGCGGCTGCAAAGACCACAAACTAATTGGTTGCTTTAACCACAAGTCAAAAAAATGCTCGTGCTTCAAAGAGGCATGATGATGATATAAAAAATAAACAAATTTTTACCTAGTTTTTACAGTGTCAAAGCAAGAAAGCCCACACACTTTAGCGTTGGGAGTATGTCAGAATAAACCAATAACTATTTGGCAGTATACTATTTTGGATCTTGGATATGCTTATTAGTTTTGTAATACATGTAATACATATGAAAAAAGACCTTATTACAGTAAGGGATGTAGATGAGCAGGTACTGAGAAACTTTAGGGCACGTGCAATCCAGAAGAAAATGAAGATGGGTGATGCGATTACAGATGCAATGAAGAGATGGGTCAAGGAAGTTGATAGACAAGGAACTGACTCAAGAATACTTCTCAAAGCCAAGCCGTTTGACTGGGGGCAAGGTACACACAAGACAAGCAAAGAGATAGATGAAATTCTATACGGATCCAAATGATACTTTTAGATACGAGCTTTTTGGTGGCATACTTTAACCAAAGAGATGAGAACCATCCAAAGGTTATGAAGATAATCAAAGATATTGTAGAACAGAAATTTGGTCCTATGTGCATGACTGATTATATATTCAATGAAACGGTCACGGTGGCCCTGATCCGAATGAAGGATCTAGGAAAAGCAACAAGGATTGGAGGTTATGCACTCAAAGCTTTGAAAACAATTCGAATAGAAGAAGATGTCTTTTTTGAAGCATGGAAGATATTCCAGGCGCAAAAAGAAACAAGACTTGGTTTTACAGATTGTACTACTATGGCAGTAATGAGACATCGTGGAATAGATAACATTGCAACATTTGATGAAGACTTTGCAAAGGTAAATGGAATAAACTGTATACATCTATGACTTTCTACGATGGCGTGAACCAAAACATCTATTGAATGCCTTTGCTATCTTACATCATCATTGAAGTCTGACATAACAATAATTGGCGCAGGAATACTGGGAACCTCGCTTGCATATTTTTTGTCGCAGGCAACCGAGAAAAAAATACTGGTGCTAGAGCAGGCTCCAGAGGTTGCATTTCACACAAGCCGAAGAAACACAGGCAAGGTCCACGCACCATTTCTGTACGACCCCCAAAAAAAGAGGCTCTTTGCAAAGGCAGCAGCACTTGGCTTTGAGATGTGGGATACGTATGCAAAACAAAAGGACCTGCCGTTCAAAAGGGATGGGGTACTTGAGGTATCCCTTGACGAGCAGGGAACCAAGAGGCTTGAAAAATACATCTCTTGGGGAGAACAGAACGGATTAAAAAAAGACGAACTGAAATTTCTGGACGGAAATGAAGTGTCAAAGCTAGAACCTGAAGTAAAATGCCAAAACGCATTACTTTGTACAAAGGACGCATCAGTTGATTACGGAAAATTTACCCAGTCACTGATGGATGACGCAAAGAAAAGCAACGCAACTTTTCTGTTAAACACAAGGGCAGAAGAGATAGAAAACAAAAAAGATTTTCTCCAAATAAAGACAAATTCAGATACAATAGAGACAGATTTTATAATAAACGCGGCAGGCGGAATGTCAATTGACATTGCGCATGCGATGAATGTTGCACAAGATCTGACAGACATTCATTTTCGCGGTGAATACTGGCAAGCAGATGAAATTTACAACAACCTAACCAAGGTATCTGTGTATTCCGTTCCAAAACATCCCGAGTATCCATTTCTTGACCCGCACTGGATAGTTCGCCATGACGGCAGGTGCGAGGTGGGGCCAAATGCAGTGCCTGTCTTTAGTGCATACGGCTATGACTTGACCGAAAATCTAAAAGAGTTTCCGTCAAAGATTGTGGAGATGCTCACGTCAGGTGCTGCAAAGATGCTCTTTGATTCCAACTTTATCTCGCTTGCAACAGGCGAGTTTCTCTCGTCATTATCCAAAACAGTAATGATAAACCGCGTAAAGGAATTTCTTCCAAGGATTGACCCATCCAAGTTTCATGTACACGGCACGGCAGGAGTTCGTGCATCGGTAGTTGACAGTACAGGCGCGTTTGTGCCAGATGCGATAATAAAAGATGGAATAAAATCAATCCACATACTAAACTACAATTCTCCTGGCGCGACAGGTGCACTGCCTTTTGCAGTGCATGTAATAGAACAGCTAAGAAAAAAGGAGATCATAAATATACAGAACACAAAGTGCGGGCCGTGGGACCTGCAACAGATACTAGAGTCAATTGCCTAACGCATTGACTTAATTGGCAGGCACAAATTGATACCATGAAATGAAATATGTCATTACAGGTGGGGCTGGATTTATCGGAAGTCATCTTGCCAAGCTATTGTTGCAACAGGGCCACACTATAGATATAGTTGACAATCTTTGTGCGGGAAATATATCAAACCTATCCGAGATTAAGGACAGGATAAAGTTTCACAACATTGACATTCGAAATGATACCGATATAAAAAAAATACTTGCAGGAAAGGACGGGATATTTCACCATGCAGCCCTGACGTCAGTTGCAGAGTCGTACCAAAAAGAAAATGAGTACTTTGATGTCAACGTAAACGGGACAAAAAACATTTTTGATGCAGCAAAAAAGACAGGCACCAAGGTGGTATTTGCATCAAGCTCAGGCGTGTACGGAGACACAGATAAAATCCCTACGCAAGAATCTGAAAAAAGAAAACCTGCAAATCCATATGGTATCACAAAACTAGAGTCTGAGATTATGGCAGAAAAATATGGAAAAGATTTTGACATTGTTGGGCTGCGGTACTATAACGTATATGGAAATAACCCAGCAAACTCGTCTACAGGTGTCATATCAAGGTTTTACCACAATGTCATTGCAAACAAGCCTCCTGCAATAGACGGAGACGGAACACATCTTAGAGACTTTGTCTTTGTGGGTGATGTGGCAAAGGCAACCATACTTGCAATGCAAAAAAAGACAGGCTCTATTTTCACCAATATTGGTTCAGGTGATACCATGTCGATTCTGGATTTAGCTAATCTTTTCATAAAGTATTCAAAAAAGAACCTCAGGCCTGTATTTGAAAAAGAGCAGCAAGGAAACGTCAAAGCAAGCCAGGCTGACATTTCTTTAGCTAAGGAGTTGCTTGGCTGGAAACCGGAAACTAAATTAGAAGAGTGGATAGAAAGTCTGTTTATATCATGAAACTTGTCTGCATTCCGGCATACAACGAGGAGAAGATGATTGGAGATATTGTCAAGCGCTCGCTTGCACATGCAGAAAAAGTAATCGTATGCGATGATGGCTCTACTGACGATACCGCAAAGGTTGCACAGCAAAGTGGAGCAGAGGTAATCTCGCACAAAAAAAATGAAGGATATGGTGCATCAATAATTACATTATTTGATAGGGCAAGACAAGAAGATGCAGATGTAATGATAACAATTGACGGTGATGGGCAGCACAACCCTGATCAAATTCCTTTACTTGTAAATACATTGCAGGAAAACAATGTCGATGTCGTAATCGGTTCAAGATTTTTGGACAAGACCTCCGGTACCCCGGGGTACAGAAAGCAAGGAATCAAAATTATAACATCAGCTGCAAATTTTGGAGCTGATTTCAAGGTATCAGATGCCCAGTCTGGCTTTCGAGCTTATTCAAAAAATGCTATAAAATCAATTCGCCCGACAGAGACTGGCATGTCGGTATCAACTGAAATTTTATTAAAGATATCAAACAAGGGTCTGAGCTTGGCCGAGGTACCAATCACAGTATCATACGACGGAAACACATCAACACAGAATCCAGTACCACACGGTATTGCGGTATTGATGAATACGCTAAAATTTGTTTCAGTAAAACACCCAATTCCGTTTTATGGGTTTCCGGGAATTGCACTTGTAATAATTGGCTCTGTCATAGGATACCAGTTCCTTGACGCATATCTTCACAAGCAGGCAATTTTTTTGGGCTCGCTTATGGCGGCAATCATTTTTTTCCTGGTGGGTACGATACTTTGTGTAACAGCAGTCATTCTGTTTTCCATGGCAACGCTTATGCGTGAAAAACAGTAGGAATATTGCATTGGTATCCAAAAAATGGTCTAAATTGTAAAATCTATATTGCCACTTTGTGAATTATTCATTATATTGTCTCCTGAATTCAAAATAAATTGATCTTCGCACAAAAAGTGAACAAATCGTCCATTATGCTTATATATCTAAAATCTTGCAAAAATTACAATAACTATGTACGACAACATATTACGAAAAATAACTAGTCTATCAATATTAGCGATACTACTTACAAGCACTGCTGTAATGGGAATACCAAGTGTAATCCCAGCAGCACATGCTCAAGTAGCTTCACATCCTAACCTGTTTGTCTCGGCAGAAATGTCCCAGTACAACAACTACTTTGCAGGTCCTCAGGTAATCCAAGTAATAGTCTCTGATCCAAACA
>JBOGQT010000073.1:0-2841 GCA_050749105.1 Nitrosotalea sp.
ATTTTTATCATGAATATGGAAGGCAATTTTATTTCTATCGTCCATCCGTGCTGTTCTATCAGATTTTTGCAGGTTGGCAATCCTAGACCTGTCCCAGATCTTTTTGTTGTAAATAGTGGCTCAAAGATTTGTGGTAATAGCTCACGAGGTATTCCTGGTCCAGAATCTGAAATTTCAATTACATCATAACCAGTTTTCTTCATATTCTTTACGGTGATTTCACCTTTACTGGTATCAATTGCCTGAATTGCATTATTAATCATGTTTTCAAAAACAACTTCTAGTTTTACCTTGTCACAGTCTACCAGCAGATCGTTTTCAGGCAGATTTATTTTCACGTTATCTGGTACATCGATTTTACCCACACAAGAGTCGAGAATCTCCAATAGTGAGCAAGATTCTTTTTTTATATCAGAAGATCTGACAAAATTCAGTATGTCTTCAATTTGATATGATATGCGTGAAGCAGATCCATCAATCATATCTAATAATGATAATATTTTCTCATCTGTACTTTGAAGGCGCATTTTTAATAAGTTACTGGCATTGTGAATTACACTTAATGGGTTTCTTATATCATGTGAGAACCTAGAGGTTAATTCTCCTACTGCCATGAGCCTTTTGGCTTTTTCTTCCTCTAGTGCTTCCTTTGCGGTATAAATCTCGGTTATGTCCCTTAAGGAAACTGTTCTTCCAACTATCTTGCCTGTGTCATCATAGAGATTTGTTCCACTAACGAGTACAGGAAATTCCGAATTGTCTTTTCTTTTAAGCCATATTGTATGATTTGTAATTTTTCCAGTCTTTTTCCATTCCTCTACGCCTTTAGATAATTCCTTGAGGCTCTTTTTGGCGGTATGCTCAAAAATTGATTTTCCAATTACTTCGTCTTTGGCATATCCAAGGCTTTTTGCGTAATTGTCATTGCAGTCCAGGATGATTCCTTCCTCAGAAACAGAACGCAACAGTTCAGACGAATACTCGTAAAGATTTCTGTATCTCTCCTCTGTTTTAGAGAGAGTCTCATAAGTTTTTTTGAGTTCTTTGTAGTGGTCTATTGCTTGTTTCTCTGATAATTCTAATTTTTCAATTACTGCAAGTTTTTCTTTATTTAGTTCCTCCTGTAGTATTAATAACTTGTTATTTAATTCATAAATTTCTGTAAGATCCTTTCCCGTAACTAAATAGCCTGAAATCCTATCATCCTCATCACGTAGTATAGAGCCGCTCCAAATGGTAGGAAACACTGAACCATCTTTTCGTTTCAACAAAACTGGCACATTCAGGTTTATTCCATCAGTTTTTACCTTTTCAAACTCACGCATTGCTCTTTCTCTATCTCTTTCATCAACTAGCTCTATTGGACCTATGATTCCAATTAGATCCTTTTTAGCATAACCAGTGTTTTTCTCAAGATGATGATTGCATTCAAGAATTTTTCCATCTTCATCTAAAACTCCAAGCATGTCTGGCGCCGTTTCAAAAATTTTTTTGACAATTTCGTTATAATGCAATTATACCCTTACGATTTTATATAAATACTAATAATGGTTTTGTTTCAGTAAGGATGTTTTATCTGGTTTTTGTTGATTTTTCTTTGCTGGGATCTGTTTTCTTTTTTCCCAGATGCAATCAATCAGTCCTTTTAGGAGTTATTACTCTCAAGTACACCCAAGGTTTGCCATAACTTTTGCAGTTGCAGAAACTTGGTGTGACAGTTGTGCTTGTAGAATCTGGAGTGCTTGATGTGGTTGCTTAAAAAAATAAAGAGTTGGTGTAACGTTTTCCGTTACTTTAGACCCCAGACTATCTTTTTTGGGTGCTTTACTGATAGCACAGTTCTTACACCGATTGCCATGATTATGGCAACGCCTCCAATCAATGCGTAAAACGTGCTTTGGTACATTGGGTGTGGAGTCCCGTATGGGGGACCTAGAGGAATTCCATTTTGTAGCTGAAATGGAACTTTTTGTAAGTGTGGGCCAGTTAACCCGAAAGTAGACGACTGCGTACTAGTCTGTTGTGCAAATGCATCTGGCATCAGGGGTGTGAACTGAACCAGAGCTAGAGAACCAATCAAACAAAGGCCTACTGCAAAGGCAACGATTGGTCCAGTGAATGTTTTTTTATTTTCATGCATATCTATGTTTGAGCTTGTTTGCATATACGTCAAACTGAACACTGTTCATCGAAATTTATTAAAGAGTCCAAAATATGATAATTAGATTTTTACATGCATTATGAAGGAGATGATTATGGATAATATGCATATTTTTTGCTGAAAAACCAAAGAAGAAATCCCATGTCTGAGACCTGTAAGACTCGAATTCTCACAGGTCTGAAACCACTGAGGTTTCAAATCCTTTGAGATTCTGATGGACCATTTGTCAAGAATCCAATGATATAATCCTCATCCGGCTGTCCATAACAATCAATCAAAGTCTGAACCTATTTCCAGCCATTGATGTCTTGCTACCGTGTGTACCTTTACGTCAGAAACATAGCCATCAAAGATCGTTGCACAGCAAAGGATCTTCCTTAAATATCCAAAGATTCATAAATTGAAAATTTACCAGTTTTTCTGATTGTTTTCCATTTCAACCCTTACTGACGTAGTTAGGATACCTCCTAAACTATTTGGCGAGTCACTCAAAAAGGCAGCCATTACCATACTGCGAGAAAAGTACGAGAGCATGATAAACCCAGAGCTTGGATATGTCATAATGATTATGGACACCAAGGTCGAAAAGATGGGAAAGATAATCGCAGGAGACGGGGGCACTTATCACAGGGTAGAGTTTACCGCACTTACATTCCATCCAAAGCTTCAAGAAATTGTCA
>JBOGQT010000074.1:0-12996 GCA_050749105.1 Nitrosotalea sp.
ATTTTTACTTCTTCAGGTGCGAACTCGGCTGGTTTGAATCGAACTATTGTAGGATTGAAACTTAGACCCACCTGTAAGTTGAAGTTTAATTTCTTGCGTTTGAATCGAACTATTGTAGGATTGAAACTAGTAAGTGCATTGACACAAACAAATCTGAATCTATGTTTGAATCGAACTATTGTAGGATTGAAACTTCTACGACAAGGGATTACATAATTTCTGTGAACAAGTTTGAATCGAACTATTGTAGGATTGAAACATTTACTAAATCGAACACATATGTCGTTGGCAGCAGGTTTGAATCGAACTATTGTAGGATTGAAACCATAAAAGTAAAAAGCAAATTGTTTTGAGAGATCATGTTTGAATCGAACTATTGTAGGATTGAAACTAGTTTCGACTTCCGTCTTCATTGTAATAGAAATTGTTTGAATCGAACTATTGTAGGATTGAAACTAGTTTCGACTTCCGTCTTCATTGTAATAGAAATTGTTTGAATCGAACTATTGTAGGATTGAAACATGCCACCGCCTAAAGCACCAAATGGATTTTTTAATGTTTGAATCGAACTATTGTAGGATTGAAACAGTGTTCCGTTAACCCATGCTTGCAGTTTTGAATCGGTTTGAATCGAACTATTGTAGGATTGAAACAGGGCTACTCTGAAGAAAAAATTAGAGATCTGGTAGAGTTTGAATCGAACTATTGTAGGATTGAAACATTATCAGCCAGTCGCCTTCGATAAACGAAGGATTTGTTTGAATCGAACTATTGTAGGAATCAGTGTTTGATGAATCCTACATCTTCATCATAATGTTTTAAAAGATTGTCAATACCTATTTTGTAAATTCCATTCACCTCTTTGAGACCTCCTCTATCTTTGTCTCTCTCTGAGATGTTTATCATATATTCATGCATAGATCTTCCTATTTGTAGGACAAATTCTCTACTTTTTCTTTCAGATTCTGCAAGATCCACGTACTTATTCCATACGGATATTGCATTGTCATCAAATTCCACAAAAACTGGGACCTTGTCATGCTCGTCAATTAGAATAAAGTTCTGTTTGACTTTTTCATAATCAAGTTCCTCAATAGCCTTGTTAATGTTTACGCTTTTAATATTAGACCTTCTCTTTGAAACTTCATCAAAATATGATCCCACTAGATCCTCGACTGAGTTACTACTCTGCAAAAGATTCATGGCAATATCTACTGAGACAGTTCCATAGATTGAGTTAGAGTACAGTTTTCCTTCATCATTCTCCAGAGCATAAATTGAAAATACTGAAGTCTTTGCATCTTTCAAACCGTTTCGGTTACATCTTCCTGCTGTCTGAACAATCGAATCTATTGGAGCCACATCTCTTACTGCAAGATCAAAATCGAGGTCTACACCAGCCTCTATTACCTGAGTTGAGACAAGAATTGTTCTTTTTCCCGATTCCAGTCTCTGTTTAATCTTTTCAATCCTTGGTCCCCTATGTTTTGGAATTATGTGTGAAGAGAGGTAAAAAGTATCTTCACCTTTGATAAAATTATACACATCGCTTGCACTCTTGATAGTATTAAGCTCTACAAGAATGCTTTTCTGTGGGTTAAAGTCAACAAGTCTTTTGATCTCTTTGCAAAACTCGTTTATGTTAGTTCGATCTTGAATCCTGATATCAAAGCTTACTCGTTGTGGAAGATGACCAATCCTATCCCCTACAAGTTCAACAATCTCACCTTGCCTGAAAATAAGTGGCTGAGTTGCAGTCATCATTACAAACCAAATCGAATAGTTTTTTGAGAGAAACAAAAGAGCCTGCCTTACGGCATTCCAGTACTCAAATGGTATTGATTGAACCTCGTCAAGAATTACTATAGAACCAGCCAAGTTCTGAAATCTTCTTAACTCATGAGTTGATTTACCAAAAATAGTTCCAAAGAATTGTACAAATGTAGTTACTATTACCTCAGAGGACCATCCTGAGATGAGCAATTCGGATTGAGATGTGCTATAAGATTCAACTAAATTTTCATCCATAAATGACTTGTACCTTAGTGGCGCTAGGTGATGATGTAAGAGAAGAAGATCTGACTGGCCTGTCGACTTGAAGACATTTTCGAAGACAGAAAAGTTTTGATCAAGGATGCTTGTGAACGGGGCCACGTATATGATTCGAGGAATAAATCCAAGTAAATTATTAATTCTCTGCCTGAATTGCAATGCAAAGTTGAGTGAAGAAAGCGTCTTTCCTACTCCTGTTGGAGCGGTTATGGAAAGTATTTTGTTTTCAAGTCCAATACTATTAGCAATTGTGTCAAGATGTTTGAAGAGATGGTTTCGTATATTGTTTATCCCATTTGAGTCTATTGTAAATGTAGAGACAAATTTTTTGACAGAGTTTGAATCTAGTCTTGTGCGCTGATAGGATATTCCAGCTGCATCAGTCCTGTCTGAATCAAGAAGTACAGAAAAAAGTAAATTTGTTAGATAGTACAGATGATAATTTGGTTCAGAGTATCTTTGATTCTCCAACCGCCAGAGATTTGTGATCATTTCCTCAAGATGTTCCTCCCATCCGTTGCAAAACTCTGCAAAGGAGCCAATTCCAAGATCTCTGCATATCTTATCTACCTCGGGATTTTTTTGCATCGAGTCCATTTGTTGTTCAAGTATCTTGTCTTCAAAAAAATTTTCTATTCCATTACTAAAAATGTCTGGTCTTTTCAGTGAGCCATGATGTCCCTGAACTCCAAGAGCTGCCGAGACCCCCAGAATCTTCGAATTATATGAGATCTTGTCGTCATTAATAACTGCCCAGTGACAAAAAAGCGATGATATGGGACTGTGTGATTTTAATAAACGATCTACACTTTTATCTCCCCTGATGTATCTCTGAAAAAACTCTGTTGATTTTCCCAAATCATGAGTGGCACCCATTATATAGGCAGTTCTTGAAAGATCGTCGGTACTAAAAGGAATATTGACAAACCGCAGTGTCTCTAATATGGCGGATCTAGATTTTGCCGCCACCGATTTTAGGTGGCTAGCAAGGAGTGAATTAGGACGAGCTAGGAGTTGGAAGGAATTTGACATCTATAACATCTTTTCCAATATTTATCGAATAAACCTCATTTTCAGAAATAGGGATCTTGCCTGCATTTGGACTGTAGATTATCTTGTAAGTTCCGCATGGGTTTCTGTCCTTGTCAATGTGAATCGGCAGTCCTTCCTCGATTGCAAACTTTGTTCCTCCATTTAGACTTATTTTTGGTATCTCATCTGAAAATGGAATTACACTTGAGACAAGTGCCTCTTTTTTCATAGACTTGGCATACTCAAACTCTCCCACAAATCTTGTAGAACATATCATTGAGCTTGAACCAAGATACGGGGTATAGTAACTCCTCTTTGTTTTTAGCCATACCAAAAGATCCGAGTTAATTTTACCACCATCAAAAAATATCCTGTACTTTGGACTAACTAAGAGCTCTATGCTTGCAGGAACCGAAAATGGAGTCTCCTTTGTAGCAGTCTTATTCTGAAGGTACTTTGATATGTTGGAGAGCCAATCTGGATGAAGGTTTTTTTCCTTAAAGTTCATCTTGCGCACATCCGAAAGTATCTGAATAGATATCTTGCTTTCCTTAAACAGTTCTGGATACTCATTGCTAGGTATTCCTAAAATAGCGCCTATGAGACCCTCTACTGCGCTTCTTGGTATTACACTATGAGTCAGGGCATTTGTGGTGGTAAATGACTTTCTGAAGTATCCAAACGATGATGATGTGTCAAAAACAACCAGAGTCAAAGTTCAATCTTGACTGCTTTTATTTTTGATTTGGATGACCATTCCTCAATTATTTCATCAAGGGTGCCATCCTTGTCATTTTTGCACTTGAGCTGGTTGTCTCCGACATACTCGACTGATTCTATAATGTTCTTGTTTGCCTCTAGTACGTTAAGTAGTTCTGATATATTCAGTTTGAACTGGTTGATGTTCTCAAGAACTTGTTCCTGATCTTCCATCCTACATCTCAGGTCCAAGTCTCCAATGTATCCCTGATCCTTATAGTTTACCTTTATAAGAAGTCTTGACTGCTGACCATATTTTGAGCTGGTAGAAAGAGAGTTTGTCCCCTTCCACATAGCACCGAGCATCTTCTTTACGTCTTCTTCTGATAAGCCAATATCTTTTGCAACATTGTCGTTTACAAATCCATGAAATTCAATAAACGAATATCTAACCACAAACTTCTCCCCCATGCCCCCTGATTTTACATCCTCTCTTGTAGGAACCACCCTCACAAGTCTGATTGGTATCTCTGTTACTTTATTGAGTGACTGTCCTATTGCGAACTGGACTGCGCCAATTTTCTTAAAGTGTATACCCGTTACTGTGAATAACAAACCAAACAGTCTGATATCGATGTGATCTCCGACGAGCTTATCTTGGTTTATCATCCTGTTTTTGTCTGAACCTGTTATGTAAGGCTCTGCAAGATCATCAATCGTTTTGATGACATTGCTTTTTGGAGAGACAAGCTCCTGCTTCATGAATATCTTCTCACCTTCTACCTTATCTAGATAGTCTCTAATGGTTCGTTTAAGTCTAAAGTCGGTGACAAGATTCTTTCCTGTTTGTCTGTCTATTCTTGGTCGATTTTCCTCAGGATCGCCATTTGGGTTTGACATTCTTGCATCATAAGAAAACAAAAGTTCAGCACGTTTTGCTTGCATAGAATTTAGATTATGTACTACTATTTGAAATTATTTGAGGTAGTCTCTTTTGATGAGATATCCAACCGACATGCCTAGGCTGAAGGCAAAATTGAGCTGCTCTTTGTGAATTTGCTTTGATGGATCAAGTTTTGAAATTTGGGTTGCCCCAATAAAGTTGATGATTGTATCATGTTCCTGTACTCCGTACATGGCCAAATAGCTCTTTACCTGAGGAAAGAGTTCCTTCACTCTATCAAGATCAAGATCAAGTCTGTTAAGCCTACTCCAGAAGGGTGCCACCTTGTGATATCTCTCAACCTGAACCTCCAACAGTATGCCAACACAAACTCCTGTTCCAAATGCTGCTTGGGAATTGTTATCTGATAAGACTTCTGCGTGTTCGGCAAGAAATTTTTCAACCAGTTCGATCTGTGGGGTGATTGAAATTGAAGACATTGGTTCTAACTCTTGGTTATTCTCTAATCTAATAAGGTATTCTAGGAGCATAAGGCCCCTAAGACAGTCATGGAAGACGGAGGAATCTTGAGACTTCCATGATTCGCGTATCTTCTCATTTATGACTTGAAGTACGAGTAGCTTATTAGTTTCTCTTCCAGTAAAGATGTTTTCTAAAAGTTCAACTACCTGTTCTTCCCACTGTGGAGTATTATCTTTGAAAAAGTACGGAATAAGTGGAAATCCAAAAATCAAGTCCAGTTTTTTGATTTTGGTTGAGATCTTCTCATAAGGAAACTTCTGATCCACAGATTTTTTTACATTAAGGAGTTTTTGAAGTTGCTCTGGAAATATTCCGGGTACATAATCAGTTATTCTCATGCGACCATTTTCATCCATAAAATAGAAAAGGGATGAGAATCTTAGAAATGAATTCACATCCTTGCTTCCAGTCTCAAACTTTGTTATTCTTTTAATAGTGGAACATAGATCTTTTAGTTCGTTTAGATACAAGCTTTTGTTCTGCTGTTCCCTCTCAAGCTTTTTGATCCATTTTACATCATTGAGGTGTGGGACAAGCCAGAATCTAATATTGCCTGACTTTTTGTCAAGAGATGGGATCCGATAATCAAGGAATTTTTTAATGTATCTCAATCCTTTCTGAATTTCTAAATTGCATTGATCACATAGAGCAAAACCTTTGTTTCTTTGCGAGTCATCTATGTTTGGAAAGAAGGTGATCTTGTCCGCATAATAAAATGGAAGTGGTGACTCTGTAAAAGATTCAATGACACTTGACTTGTTGCATACAGTACAGATCATTTTCTGTTCACTTGCTGTCTTTTTACTAAGAACGCCTTTGTTAAACAGGGAGACACATTCTTTAATCTGACCTACAAATGTAGAATCATCTTTGTGAGGAAGCTTAATTGTAATGAGATATTTTTGTGGTTTTGATTCTTTAAATATTGAGATAATTGCTTGACCAATTTTTTTCTTGTTTGATTCAAGTTCGGAAAAGATTTGATCGAGATCCTTTCGTATTTGTTGCGTTAGCTCAGAGAGATTTTTATCTTTTATCAACTTGCCCCTTGGAAACCACATGATCTTTTTTTCTATGAAATCTTCGACAATTTTTTTTTCAGACATTCCACCTAGCGAGTTAATTATGTTTTTTACATCATTTTGAGCAACAGAACCACTAAGAAAGAGACCAGGTTTTCCAGAGGAATCTTTCCTGTAAAGGTATAAGGACTTGTCTTGAAACTCTGAAAGCTTTACAGAATCGTATTTGACTGTACCGTTTTTTCTTACAAAGGATATGCCAATAACTTGCTTAACGTTAGGGTCATCTGCAAATTCTGTTCCTTCTTCTTGCGATAAGCCTATTTTGTATATCGAATCAAGCAATAAGAAGTATTGTTAAATGCATGGATTAATGTTTTTTTGTAAGATTGGATTAACAAAACCAAAACCTAGCGAGTTTCTTTCACCAAGACCACAATCCAGTGCAAAAAGCTGAAGATCGATAGGAACTTCACTTGAAAAGTCTAGCTTCCACAAAGAACCAATTACTGGAACTTTGGAGCTTGCAACATCTATCTTAGTTGATACTTGTTTTTTAAAATCAAATCCTTCAAAGATTCTACTTTTGAAACTTCTTCCAGTAAATTCTGAAAACTTTTTTTTCAAGTTTGCTTCAAGGGCTTCAATAAATAGCTCAACTGGATGACCTGACCTCCACTGTACTGAGTTGTAAGAAGCTGTATCTACCATTCTGCCTTGATATTTTTCGATTGGTATCCTAATTACAATAGGAGACTGCGTGATGACCTTGAGGGGTAATCCTAGATTCCTCTCAGGTATTTTCACTATCTTGATCAACTCAAAGAGACTACCAAGTTCTATTGGAATCTGGTTTTCAATTATCTTGTTTAGTTGATATTCTACCTGAGTTATGAAGTATTGGTCTGGTGATGAGATTATCAGACTATGATGATTTGAGTCTTTTGGCTTGTAGATGTTCGAAAAACAAAAGAACTTGAATCCCTGTTTATCATGGAGCTGATCGAATTTGGTATTTCGTAGAAGTGAATAGATAAAACCCTGTACTTTATGATGGTATTCAAAATTTATTTGATAATCCTGTAATGACTTTATGGAAAGTAATATACGCAATAATAAGATGATGTAATGTGTCTATTTCAATTCTATCATAGTTCAATTCAAACCTGAATTCTGATCGATTTTCATTCACTAGCATGTACACCGTTCAATCTTTATTTATTTCAAGAATTCTTGGTGTTAATTTAGAGGTTTGAGGCGACAAATGAGGAGATGGTTTTTCATTGATTGATACCACAAAATAGTTTGACACATGCCAAATTATGTATCTGAATCATCATTACACAGTATGCCAAATCCCGCCACAAAACTACTTGCTGATTTTATCCAGGCAGAAAGGAATACCTACGCACAATGTCCAGACTGTCAGGTAATTCATAGATTAAATGAATTTAAAATATTCAATGGCAAAAGACCACCTCAAGACCTGCTAGACCAATTAAGACAGGCAGAGGAGGAGTTTGAGGCAAGAAAAAAGAAGATTATCCAAGAATCCATTGAGAAATCAAAACAGGTCTACATTGGAAAGACCTTAGAACACCTTGCACCTACGGTCTCCAATTTTGGTCATCAACCAAGGGATTGCAGGTTCTTGGCAGAACCAATTGATTTTATAGCTTTTGACGGCCTTTTCAACAAGAACAAGGTAGACAAGATAACCTTCATTGATGCAAAGACTGGTGAGGCAGATCTCTCACCACGACAAAAGAGCATTAGAAAGGCAGTAGAGAATGGTAAAGTATACTTTGAAGAGTTTAGGCTGTCATCTTAATCCAACAAACAGGCTTTTCATTTGATAACAAAAGCCAGAAACTTGACAGCTATTAACAAATTTCCACTAGATAATAATCACCTAATTTTCTATATCCTGTTGATGTCTTGGTATGTTAGCATGATATCCTTTTGGTCAAATCTTGCTTTCAGTATTTCCTTGTATTCCTTCAAGAAATCCAAGGTTGCCTGAGTTTTGTGGGCTATCACAAAAAAGATTGAATTTACATCATTGTATTCTTTATGATAGGTAGGGTCTATCCATGTACCATATGTCTCTCTTAAAAAACTACAGCCTCCAAAACGTTTAGCCAGTTCTTTTCTAGTCTGCAGCAGTTTAGAGTCTTCAATCTGTTTACCGTCGTTGTAAAAGACTGGTAAAATAATGTCGATCCTAATTTGCTGCAACTTGAATTATTTCTCTCTTATGTAACTGATTCCTTTTTGCTTTAACAAGTTGCATTGCAGTTCATTTATGGTGTATAGGTCATCAGCTGTCGTATGAACCGGCATTCCAGAATCCAAGAGAACTCCAAACCCTTTTAGCTCTTCTTCTTCACTAGGAAATCGAATTAGAACAGGCTTTAACTCTGATATGTCAGTTGCCATAGATCGTTCTTCATTCATACTATCAGTCTTTAACAATATAAGCATTGGTTGGATTTGCAGGCTCTAGGAACCATATGGTACTTTTAGCTTTCAACTCTTGGAGCCAAGTAGAAATGAATTCTACCTATATTTGCAACCTTAAACTCTAACCTTAACGGCATCTTGGTAGAGTATTCACATACAACCGTACCAGCTGCAGAACCTACTGCCTTTACAATGCTATTGAGATATTCAAGACTATAAGTGGCTGTACTGTCTTCCTTGACCTCGATTTCTGGCATCTCTGGCATTCCCTTCTCTAGTGTAACCACCGCCTCTCCCGAATCACCCCTGCCAGAAAATTCTGCCTTATTGGAACTCGCGTTGATTGAAAGATATTCTGAAACCACCTGAATGTCACCAATAATTTTATCAAACTCGGCTGAAGTCACAGCAACCTTTGCATTGTAAGCGATTTTTGGTAAAGGGGTATCTGTTGCGGAACTCTCTATCAATCTCATTTTGTATTTTTTGTTTTTTCCTATAGTAACAAGTAACAGCTTTTCCTCTGAAATACTGATCTCAATGTTGTCTTTTTTATCGGCCCTCTTGATTAGCTTGGCAAACTCATCTATTCTTACGCCAAACTTTACATCCTCATCACAGACATATTTTTCAAATGCAGAGTTTGGCCATGCAATATCAATTAATGCAACATGTGATGGATCCATTCCTCGAAAAGCAATTCCCTCACCAGTAGCTTCAAAGGTTGCTTCTTCCACCAGAGTAGAAATAGCAGATATTACTGCTTTCCATTCATCAGAACTTCCAGTCTTTGCAGAAAATACCAAACTTATTCACATGTCTGACATCTGTAAGTTAAACGTTATGCGAGTTACATACTCTAACTTGGCGAAATTACGAATTCTGCTAACTTATCGGAATCTATCGACAAACAAGCTCGGTGCAATCTGCTCCACATCTTTGAACTGCTTCATCGCTTCACCTTGCACTGCGTCAGGGACGAACTGCATCCCTCTATCCAGTATGTTTCTGGCTGCATTGACGTCTCTGTCAATGTGTAAACCACACTCAGGACAAGATATCATTCGGTTCTCTTCGAGGACCTTTGCCTCACATATCGAACACTTGGAGCTTGTTCCTTTTGGGTTTACATAATTTACTGGAAATCCGTTATGCCATTGAGATTTGTAATCATTCATCTTTTGCAGCTTGAATCTAGCCCACGAGTTTAGCCTGAATCTGAATCTTGTTCCCTGACCGTTTCCCTTCCTGTACAACTTTCTTATTCCTTTTAGATTCTCCATGAAGATTTGTTTTCCTGTAAATACGAGTTTCTTTGACTCTTGGTGTAGAAAGGTATCTTCTCTGTTTTTCTGCTTTCTGCCATACTTTTGTTTGAGTTTTTGCTGTATTCTTGCATCATCTCTTGTAAAGTGCGATAATACATCTCTATACTTCATCTTCATCGATACGATTCTTGACATATCAATAACAGTCACTTTTCCTGTATCGTTAACACATGTTGCATTCTGTAGATTCATGTCAATTCCAATGTATCCAGTTGATCTCTTTGTCTCAATCTCCTTTGAGAAGGATATGGAAAGTGTATCAGGTGTAAGTGTAGCATTGCCAAACTTCAGGTTAGGCTCTGAGAGAACCTCTGATGTATGATGATTGAGTGGTATTACTACGAATTCTCGCGGTCTTGTTGGAATCTGGATATGATTATGAAATATCTTGTGATGGATAGAATCAACGATAAGAAAATCTTTCCAAACATATGGTTGTTTTGCGCATGGATTTTTCTTGAGTGTCTTTCTGTGTGCCTTGAGTAACGCATGAGCCTTGAATACTGCCATACTGATGTAACTTGTGTGGAACTCGTTCTTGAATTTTGGATATAATTCGTTTCGCAGTCTTAATTTTGAAGTTATATTGTTCTTAATTCCTGTCCTTATTGCCTCGTTTACCATGGATCTGAATTCTTCCATTAACTTATTCAGATCCGTACAATGGTGTGTCTGTTTAACTGACTTTACTGTAAGCAAGCTGTAAAATTATGTAATTTACAATAAAAATACCTGGTAATAATATTATAGTATCAAAGTTTGCTTGTTGGCAAAACCCGATTAGTTAGCAAAAATATCATTAGGCATAATTTCGCCAGGTAAAGCTGCATTTTACACACCTATAGAATTGAGTTGTAGGCTCATCTGCACTTCTAGTCTGTAGCATCCACCAGACAGCTTCATCATTCCCGCATTTTGTGCATTCAATCTTTATGACAGGTAGTGTTTCCTTTTTGTCTTTTTCATCTAACACATTAATTGTAGAGCTTCCTTCAGTCTTAACCTGCTTTGTTGTCTTGGTGCCTTTCTCGCTATAACTACACTTAGGGCATACAAATTCTGACTCTGAATTAGATAGCTTAAGCCTAGCTTCGCACTTGGGGCAAAATTTCATTTAAGCACCTTTAATTTTTGAATTAATTGCCTTTTTTAGTTCATCAGAATAGTCTATTGCGACTTTGACAGCCTTTTCAATTTCTTTGATCGGATTGCCCTTGGATGTGTTTACACGCATTGCATATTCCTTAGTTAATGGATGCTTCAGAACCACGCCAGCAAACTCCACTGTTGGATCCTTTAGCAATTCATGCTGGACGATGTATAGTGTACTTATATCAGATTTTCTTATATCCAAGAGAACTTCCTTTGAGGAAGATTTTTTGACCTGAACATCCATGCGTAGTCAAAAAAATACTTATTGAGGATATAAATCATTACGAATAGTTGACAAACGAAAAAAACACAATAGATGAGGTTTTGTTAGAAAAATCTGCTGACAAATTCAGCATAAATGATAACATAGCAATAAATGTGAAATTCTCTATGACAGGAGGATTTCGTGAAGCATTCAATGAAAAAAATTGGGAGCGAGCATACAATAAGCACGATAATGTATTCAAGCTAAAATACGGTGTCAAGCTCTATTCAGGCGGATTAAGAAAACGTGAGATAGGAGCACCGTTAGATACATACAAGAAGGTTGCTCTTTTTTGGACACGAAATCCAAAGCTTACCCAGATGGCAGAAAAGAAGGTCTGGGTACAGATATCCAAAAACTTTGATGCAAAGATTCCAACTAATCAATCGGAGGCCCAACAACTTCTTCTTGATTTTGACGAGAAAATTAACATAAAGGCATCTGATCTTGGCCCGGGAAAACATAAGATTGGTGCAGAGGTTTATGTTTCTTGGGCTAAACATGACTATACTGAGGCAGTTGATACCAAATCAAACTCTAGAGAAATAGAGGTTGAAATCACCACATAGGATATAAATGGAAATACTAGAGTAACGTCATGGCAAAATTCGATGGCATTAGAGGACAGGAATTGCTTGAAGTTGAGGACAAATCAGAGAAAGACAATGAAATAACTCTGATTTTCAAAGACAACAGATATCTCTTCATCAAACTTGAAAATGGAAAGATGGTAACTACATCAATACCCGAGTAGCTAACTATTGTTCGTATGCTTGTAGTACAAGCTTATAGCTAGTTCCTGAGATTCAGATTGAATAGAGCCCGGTCTTTCTTTTCGTACTTTTTCTATAGCATCCTTTGCAGATGATTTATGATATTTTACAAGATAGCATGCTAGAATGGTTCCAGTTCTTCCAATTCCAGCTGCGCAATGAACCATGACAGGTTCTTCATTTTGAATCCTTTCGTGGATGAATTCTACCGCTTGATCAATTTGTTCCATATCAGGTGCAGAAAGATCTTCTGTGGGCACATGCAAGTACTTTACATTCTTTATCCATGATTCTGGCAGGGATTCTTCGGTCATTGTAATAATTGATTTGACTCCTTGTTTTACCACCCAATCTATTTCTGAAGAGGTAGTTGGCATCCCACTGCCTGCAAGTTTGTTGTTGATTAGCCAACTAAAGTTTGTAGGTTTCTTTGTAATTTTGCCGTGTACTTTTCTCCAGAGATTGCCGGGTTTGCTCACTGTTGGAATGATAACATTTCCACTATATATGTAGAAAACTACATCAAATAAAAGAATAATAAAAAGAAGTTATTGGCAGACCTAATCTACTAGTTCGGTCCAACCTTTGACGAATACAGAGTTTCTGTACAGTGGTACTGGTTGTCCAGGAGTAAAGTCCATTGGTCTCATCCAAAAGATTGCCTTTGTTGGGCACACACCTATGCATGCACCGTCTGAAATGCATCTTTCTGGATAAAATACAAATGCTTTACCTCTCTTCCAGCCTTCTACTGGTTTTACTCTTAATACGTCTGGGCCTAGTG
>JBOGQT010000075.1:0-28609 GCA_050749105.1 Nitrosotalea sp.
GGGGATGGAAGATCAGATTTCATCATGTGACGATTTTAAACAAAATAGCACTAGGCATAGTTTTGATTCTACTTGGCATTTCTACAAATATGATGCAAGTATTGGCAGATGGCAATGGTATTACAAACATAGGTAGTTACGTAATATTTGGGCTACAAGGGGTGACTTTACAACAGAATACGATAGTAACAAGTGGAAACGTTGGAGTACAGAACAAAGGCAACCAAATTCAAATAGAGCAAAACTCACAGCTGGATTCATCTTCCATTGTTGGTGACACTATAAATTTAGAACAAAATACAGTTGTAAAAAATATCTATTACAATACACTAAACCTTGGGCAGAATACGCACACAACAACACAAACCACTCCGCTATCACTTCCTGTTGTAACTTCTCTGCCAGCATTTCCATCTTCCTTTACTGTTGGATCCGCAGACATTAATGTAAACTCTGGATCCCAGACTATATCACCAGGTAACTATAACAATATTTCTGGAAGTCAGGGGGTAACACTGGAATTTACAGGAGGAACTTATAACATTAATTCATTATCAATTGGTCAGAATGCAATACTGAAATTTGATGGTCCGTCTACAGTTTACGTAAAAAGTACAATCTCTGGTGGCCAAAATACTAAATTAAATCCGTCCCTAAGTGCTACTAGCGTTCTATTTTACGTAGGATCTTCCATTACTTTCGGACAATCATCTACCATAAATGCCAATATGTATGCACCAAATGATGAGATTCACTTTGAACAAAATAGTATAGCTACTGGTGCCTTCATAGGAAATAGTATACAAATTGAGCAAAATTCCAAAATTAACCTTGCTTATGGCTTTCCAACTTTACCGCAGCCACCAACGAGTCTTTCAACAACAGCAGTTGCAGGTAATAAGATAACCCTCTCTTGGGCAGCACCTTCTAGCAACGGAGGCTCAGCAATAACGGGATACAATATAGAGAGAAGCACGGACGATGTCAATTTCTTACCAATTATACAAAACACCGGAACATCTTCAACAACTTATCAGGATTCTGGACTTGTCACAGGTTTGACATATTTCTACGAGGTCTCTGCAATAAATATAGTCGGTACAAGTATACCATCAACTGCAACTAGTGGTACAACGGCAGGTGATGTGCCATCGCAGCTATCTGCACCAACAGTATCACCGCTTGCAGGAGACAAGGTGTCACTGTCATGGGCAGCTCCCAACTCAAATGGTTATGCCATAACAGGATACGAGATCGATTATTCTTCAGACGGCGGTACAATATGGACACAGGCTATTGTAAACACTGACAACACCACGCCATCATATACAATACCAGGCCTTACGACAGGCACATCATATGAATTCAGGGTTGAGGCAATCAATGCGCTTGGGACGGGTCCTGCAGGTATCGCATCAACTGGTACAACGGCAGGTGACGTACCATCGCAGGTGACAGGCCTTATCAGTACCACTGCATTATCTACACAGATTAACCTCTCTTGGGCTGCCCCGTCAGGCAATGGCTATGCCATATCAGGATACGAGCTAGAGAGGAGCACGGACGATGTCAATTTCTTACCAATTGTACAAAACACCGGAACATCTGCAACAACATACTCCGACAGCGCCCTTTCATCAAATACGCTGTATTACTACGAAGTCTCTGCAATAAACCAACTTGGCACAGGCAGTCCATCACTTGCAAGTTCGTCTACCACCAATCCAGACCCGCCATCAAACGCAGCAGCTACGCTGGTATCATCAACAAGTGTTATTCTGAGCTGGACTGCACCGTCTGGAACCGTATCAGGCTACAAGATAGAGCGTAGCTTGGACGGTACATCATGGCCGACTAACCCTCTTGACGCAGACACCCATTCGTCTGCAACAACATACACTGATAGCGGTCTCTCGCCAACCACGTTATACTATTACAGGATATCTGCAATCAATCCAGATGGCGGAACAAGTACCCCGTCATCAACAGTCTCTGTAACCACCTCGCCGCCAGCACCAACAAGACTTTCAGCTTCTGCAACATCTACCACCCAGATAAGCCTCTCCTGGACTGCACCATCCGCAACAATCAGAGGATACGAAATAGAGAGAAGCAAGGATGGAATAAATTTTTCACCCATCATAGACAATACCACCAATACACTGACATCGTACACCGATACCGGGCTTTCGCCAAATACCCAGTACACTTATAGCATCTCAGCCCTTGGGCCAGGAGGCAGCGCAAGTGCGCTGTCTGGAACATCATCCGCAACAACATTTTCAGTTGCTCCGACAGGTCTTTCAGCAACAGCAGTTGCAGGCAACATGATAAGCCTCTCCTGGACTGCACCACCTGGCATCGCTACAATCCTTGGATACGAGATAGAGCGTAGCTTGGACGGTACATCATGGCCGACTAACCCTCTTGACGCAGACACCCATTCGTCTGCAACAACCTACCAAGACTTGGGACTTGCATCAGGCAATGTCTATTACTACAGGGTATCGGCAATCAATGCAGGAGATACAAGTGTGCCTTCAAGTACATCCACAGCTACAACGGCAGGTGACGTGCCATCACATCTATCTGCACCCTCTGTTACTGTGGTGCCCGGCGGCATCATGATATTGTCATGGTCTGTTCCTGCAGACAACAGCTACCAAGTATCATCCTATGACATAGACTATTCGCAAAATGGCGGTTCAACATACAGCCGCTTTGCACAAGTGACAGGCAGTCCTCTCCCTACAACCTATACCGCAACAGGCCTGACGCCAGGATCCTCATACCAATGGAGAGTTGAGGCAGTCAACGCACTCGGCACATCAACACCAGGTACTGCATCAACACCTTCTACCGCCATACCTGTACAGATAGAGGCACTGACAATAGATGGCTTTCCTGTCCCAGGTGCAACGTATACCATCAATGCACTCTCGGGAGGTCCCCCGCCCAGCAACACTGCAACCGACGGTGGTACAGGAGATGGCGACGGCATATCAAACGGAATTGTCACAATAAGCTCTATTCCCTTTGGTGTATACAACATTACAATGAGCACCATACCAAGGGGATATGATGTACTTGGCAACTGGACCCTCTATACCCAGGGCCCGACGCAACTTGACGGAACCGTGATCTTTCGACTTGTATCAGTACATGTCAACGCATCCCAGATTGGCAAGAGCGTGATTACCACACCGCCATCGCTTTCAGATACCACGCTTTCTACCTGGCAGTCAATATTTCATGCAACCAAGATAAACAACACGGCAAGTGCAATCGATACAGTGTCTCAACTGCCACCCATACTCTCTGCAGGCTCGGCAAATACGGTTGCAATAAACCAGGCGGTCTCAAACCAGGCAACAGTACAGCTTGCTACAACATTCCCACCTACAGAATCTTCACAGGATATCATAGATACGTTGGCATTACCAACATACTCTATGCCGACTCTGAAAAATATTGTATCTGTGATACCATCAATTGTTACAACAAACAATGTTCAGAACGGCCAGATAATAGCAACCCCGCCGCTAAACACCATAGTTCCAGGGCAGCCCATGATAATTCCGGTGCAAAGTTCGACCATTCCAAGCACCGGAGGTGTAAAGCAGATCTTTGTCCAGTCATCGTCTACTGCAACCTCTGCTGGCAGTCCTACACCTGACTGGTTTGTGATACGCTCAAACCAGACTATTCCAAGTTCACTGCCACTACTGCCAAGTTCGGCAAACAGCAAGGCCACATTGTTTGTAAATGTAACATACCCATACCAGGAGACAGGAGAGGGATTCAACTGGGGAAATCCTAACAATTTTGAACAGGAGCCCAACATGACAGTCACGCTGCCAAAGCCTTCTGCCGGTTCTAATCTTAAGACTTATTCAGATGGTTGTATGATACCTGCCGTATTTTTATTTGACAGTGTCACCCACAGCTGGACCACAAACCAGGTCACGATACTCTCTGAATCTCCCGATACAGGTAACAATAACATCTGTGATTATGTATTACAGGTGCCGCACTTTTCCCAGTTTGGTTTTGGCGGACAGGCACAATCTGGAGGACATGGTGATTATACTCCAGGAACTGTACCATCATTTGTCTCAAAACTCCAAGGTACCACCGCAGGCCAGGTAGGTGTTCTGGAGACATACCCGCTTACAATAAACGATAATGCCTACGGGCTGGACAACTATTCCAATACGGGACCTCTTACTGATATGGCTGTGGGCACTCCCTTTACAGTAAATCTGGTGCTGGCCGGAGATGATGGACCCCTGTCTGTAAAACACGTCTCGCTATTTACAGACATATGGGGCAGATACGCATCCATAACAGGTGCAGATACCGCAATATCATGGGACGCAACACTGCCCCTGCAGGTATCAGATCCGCACCACTTTTTTGGACCGATTACTGCAAACGCAACAGTTGTGGGCAACATGCTCCAGGTTACATTCAAGGGAACTTTTGCAAACCAGATGCCCATATCAGATATTGGAATCAGGACATGGGGATATGACCAGTACTCCCGGGATGTTTACGTTGTAAATGCATGGGAGTCAACTGCAGGTACAACTGGAAATACATACAATACCAACCCTGCCAGCACCCACAATGCATCAGATGTTATGGTACCCCCGAGTGTCCAGTTGCAGGTACCGCCTATCCAGGCTGGCAGAGAGGAAGATCAGACATTATCTGTGCAGGAAGGGCCTGTCCAGCCAGCCCTGATCCTGGCCGGAAGTGGAAACTTTACCTACAACGGGAAGGACTACAGACCATTTGATTTTAAGATAGAGTGCCAGGCAGATGGCTACTGCGGCAGTTCATCAATAGTGATAGACAATTCCACGATGTCAGTCTATGGCTACTTTGATCCTACAGCAGAAGGAAATCCAGTAATCTCACTTTATTCACAGAACCTGCAATGCAATGTGCATGATCTTGGCCAGGTAAGGCAGGTAACTAGCCACGAGGTAGTCTTCAATTGCCTTGAACCGTTTGCATCAGGGATATCATTTGACGCAGTCCTGACACACCGCTGAACCATAATTGGCTAGAAATACATCCGCAAGCACAAAAGGAATCTACTGGCTAGCCGTTGATGCCTGCCAATTTGTACCCATAGCTGTAGACATTGACAGTTCGCAAATTGCAATCTCGGATTTACAATTTATCATGTCCAGCTGGAGATGTCCAGTTTCATTGCTAGATTATCATGTTGTGAGCGTTTCTAATGTAACGATAGAGTACAGAGAAAATTAGACTCAGAAAATGAAAACGCTACACATTTCAATTCATTCAATTTCATTATTTTGTGTTTTGCCTGTACACTAATCTTATGTAATGATCCATCTGCAATTTTTTCAGAGATGTAATCAATATTTTTTCTCATGCCCTGAACCACTGGACTGTCCGTATTAATGGAATATATCTTTGCATTTGCAATCTTTCTGTTTACCCTTATCATGCCAAAATCAACAAGGTTGTCAAAGTATTTGTAAAACGTAGTCTTGCTCATCCCAAGTGACTCAATTATCTCCTTTTGTGTAAAGTCGTTTTTTGGAAAGTCCATAAGATAGTCTAGGATCTTCATCTGAGGCGAGCTGCCATATGCCCTAAGAAGGAGCGAACTTGATTCTGGCATGATCTAACCTTGTTCTAAAAAGTATTTAAAAGACTTGTAAATTCGGTTTTGGGTAATTTATGAGACCTGTCAACAAAAATTCCTCGCGAACTCGAATTATCCAAAGTGTTGGTTAGACTCTCCCCAATATTGAAACAATTTCAGACTACGAATGCCTTATCATACACGGTTGGAAATTTGACTCCAATTTTGGCCAAGGCTTCCTGAATTTCTCTCTGTCTTTCCGCTATCTTGTTAAGATTTTTTTCTACTTGTACAAAGTCAGAAATGGTCAGGTAAGGTTCCGCTTTCAGATACATGTCTCTGCGCTTGTCGACGGGTAAGTTGTAATATGTATCAAGATAGAAGTGATGGCCCATCAAGGCCTCCGCATAATCTCTTCCTACAGCATCTCCCACTACAGTCCTAAAATATTTTCTGAAAGCATGAAAATGAATTGCACGCCTACCGTTCTCATTAAGCTTGTTGAACTCTGGTATCTTTCTAAGATGCCACTTCAAGGAAGACGAGAGCACATTTTCAGCCACGAAGACGGGATTGGATTTTGCGCTGCTTTTTCTGTGATGGTTGTAAAGCTCGCTTCCTTCACTCTTGGCTGAGGTGCGTCCAAAGATTACCTTATTGCAAAGATCATCATTTGTTACATTTTCCTTCCACCCAAAATATCTGGTAAGATAGTCCTTGAGGGTCTTTGTAGTCTCTTCTGTAAGACAAGTCTCTCTCGCTTCCCTGGTCTTTGTTGTATCGGCCCTGATTTTTACCAGTGTAGGCTTGCTGCTAAAGTCAATGTCTGATACTTTCAATTGAACTATCTCGCCAAGTCTCATGCCGCTTGCGGTTGCGACCAAGACTGCTACCTGAAGCTTGAGGGGAAGAACCCTTAGCAACCGGACCAGAAGCTCTTTGGTCATGGGTTCCTCTCTTTGCCTTCTGATCTTTGGGATCCTCACAGTGTTCTTGCAATCCTCAGAATAGATCTTGATTCCAAGATACCTGAGATAGCCTTTGACAGCTGCAAGCCAACCCTTGATAGTGGAGGGTTTCTTGCCAGATTTGTCAAGATGAATGACAAACTCAGATATCACCCTGTAGGTGTCCAGCTTGCCATCTTTGATCGAGTTCACCAAGTCAATAACTTTACAACCATACTTCAATTCTAGAAATCTCATAAAATGCTTGACAGCTATTCTGTAACCTTTTACAGAATTCTCACTGTGTGATAGGGAGAAGACCGAATTCAGGTAATCTTGTAGTTGGTCTTGTGATTCAGTTGACTGCACATGACCCAAAACAAGGGCATCTTACAAAAAAGTTGAGGTTATTCAATGGCCTTACGATGGTGTAATGGTTTTATTCATTACTTTTTTTCCCTTTTTTGTAGGGACTATTTCGCGCTGTGCATCGTCATGTTTTTTTTGTAATTGTTTTCCATCTAATATTCTATCAAGTAAGATAGCCAATGCTGCTATCTCAGAATGAGGTTGGTTTCCTATAGCTATGTTATAGTCAGCAATATCATAAATCTCTCTTGGGACTTTTTCAGCTCCCACAACAACCAGAATCTTCTCTTCACTTCTAAGCTTGGTCTCTACCGAATTGATGTTCTCGCCATACATTGTAAGGTGAACAATTTTGTACAAATCAGATTTCTTTGATTTAAGAACTTTCTTCCACTCTTCTATTATCTCAACCTGAAAATCACTTCCCCACATTTTATTCACCTTGTAGATAGTGTCTTTGATTTCTGGATTTGCATCATACATCAATATCTTTGATGCACCAAATGCTCTTGACACAAGGGCAACATGAGTAGTTACCCTGTCATCCCGTACAAGTCTCTGACCTATTCGCAAAACTTCAATCTTCATGGTTAATTTTGATTTCTTGTTTCATTACTTGGCTTTTTTCACTTGATACGGGGTGATTTTCAAGAATATGATAAATTCTATCTTGTAGAGTTGATATGTTCTTGCCAGTTGTCGCTGATACCGATAACCACCTTCCATTCTCTGTCAAGCCTAATTGGTTTGCCTTGTCAACAATCTCTTCCTCTGAAACTAGGTCTGATTTGTTTAGGACAAAAATTATTCTATCTTGGTTTACGCCAATCCCATCTATAGTGGACACACAACTTCTGAATTTTTTCCTCAATTCAGGAAAAGGATCACTTGCATCTACTACAACTATTACAATATCTGTGTAAACCAACTCCTCAAGTGTGGACTTGAATGCTTCTATCATGTATGCTGGAAGCTTGCTTATGAATCCAACAGTATCAGATATCAGTATCTCCAAATTCTGTAGAATTATTTTTCTTGTGGTTGTTGAAAGGGTGGTAAAGAGTTTTGGGCTTTCTTCCTTTCGTTCTCCAGTCAATGTGTTAAACAATGTAGTTTTTCCAGCAGATGTGTATCCTGCAAGAGAAATGGTCTTGAACCCAATCCTTTTTCTTGCTTGTCTGTGAAGTTCACGTTGTTTTGATGCCTTGACAAGCTTGGATTTGGTGTTGGTCATTCTATTTTTTATGTCGTTATGGTAAACATCTACCTCAAATTTTCCGATGCCCATAAAACCTGGCTGTTCTCCCATTTTTGCAAGCCTTACTCGCTCCTTGGCCCTTGACATCTCATATCTCAGATTAGCCAGCTTTACCTGCAACATTGATTCAGAGCTTTTTGCTCTGCGCTCAAAAATTTCCAAAATTAACATCTCCCTGTCTAAAATCTTGAGTTTTAGAGTGGAAGCTAGATTGTAATTCTGACTAGGTCTGAGTATCTCGTCGTATATGATAACATCTGGCTTTATGGAACTGACAAATTCCTTGAGTTCCTCAACCTTTCCCTCACCAAGTCCAAATTTAGATCTGTTGAGAAATTTCTGTCGTATTGTTTTTTTTATTTCATAACCTGCAGAATCACAGAGAGCAATGGCCTCCTTCACCACATCTTCTTTATCATATGTTATCAGGATGGCAGAATCTCTCACTATGTACAGTCAACCTCTTCGTATCTTATTGCTTTCGCAGACTCTTTTCTATGGTCATATTCATGACAATTTCTGCAATATCGCTAGCATATTCTGCTATTCTACGTATGCTCTCATTCATTCGCCTGATGCGGTATACTTCTTCATCATCTCTCATTGACTTGATACTATCCATGATCTTTTTTTCATATTTGGAGATCTCTGTACTTTTTTCTACTGTAAGTTCTGCCTGATTGAAATCTTGCTTAAAAAGAGATAAACACGCTTCATCAAGCACAGCTAGCGCAAATCTACTTATCTCATGAATAGGCTCAAGCAAAGATTTCTTGATAGGTTTTTTAAATTCCAAAAGATTCTTGGCTAGTTCTGTGGCATGATCTCCAACTCTTTCTATGTTCTTAACAATCAGTCTGTATCCAAGACAATGGTGTGGACTCTCTATTCCCATCTCCTTTAACATGTGCTCATTTTGAATTGCAATTTTTAGCTGGCGTATTATGTAAAAGCTGAACCTGTCTACCTCATCGTCACTATCGATCACCTCTTTTGCTAAATCATAGTTGCCTTCTTCTAAAGCAAGGAGCGCATCATTTTGCATAGATTTTGCAATTATCAACATCCTCTTTAACGCCCCGTCTACGGACAACTCGAAGAGATTTATCAGAACCTGAATGGTGAGTCCTTCTGTTGAATCTGCAATAATTTCAGTACCCATCAAGATTCCTTTTACTGCACTTTTTACAGCACTTCTTTGAGTAGGCTTTAATCTTCCAATTTTTGGTTTGACATTTATGGTGTTAAAACCAAGTAAGTAAAGCGAGATGAGCTTCCTGATAATTACAGCTCCTTCGTCTTCTGGTTTTATCTCAACAGTTGCATCTTCAGTAAC
This sequence comes from Nitrosotalea sp., assembly GCA_050749105.1. GTDB lineage: Archaea > Thermoproteota > Nitrososphaeria > Nitrososphaerales > Nitrosopumilaceae > Nitrosotalea. Next base: position 9,537 of record JBOGQT010000075.1, read on the forward strand.
TACGGGTTTGTTGTGATGCTTTAATGGTACAATCTGTAACGTGGAAACTCCTTGTCGAACCACAGCTACTTGATCTCCCTGTTTTAATCCCATATCTCCAATCCATTGTTTTGGTAATGAGACAATATAGGAAGATTTGCCAGTAAACTGTATTTTCCTCATTTCTTCGGTATTTCCCATACAACATATACAACTGTCAATTCTATATAGTTCTTCGGTTATACTATATAGTATAGAACCCATTGTAAAAATTAGGGGGCTTTGACTAGTAAGTTAGAATGGACTCTATTCTGAAGATAAAGTACAACATTGATGCTCTTTTTGGGATAGGCGTATCAAAATACTTGCCAAAAGATGTCAGATTCACCTATTCAAAGAAAACAGGTAGGATACAGCATGTATATCAAAATGATATGCTACTGTGCACGTTGAGAATAGATGGTGGGCTTGCAATCACCCCAAATTTTGCCCAAATGCTCATGAAAAGCAAGAAATTTCGAGAAAACTGTGTAGAGATAGATGATGATTCCAAGCCATTTATTGAGGATGGCAACTCTGTCTTTTGCAATCATATTACATGGTTTGGCAAGAACATCCTAATTGGTTCTGATGTGGCAGTTTTACACGGAAATAAAGTGATTGCCGTTGGCAAGGCCATAGTTTCAGCAAAAATGCTGCGTTCCCTCAAGCGGGGGGTAGCCGTGAAGATCAGAGATAGTTTAAAAAGTCTTGATTGAGGAGGAATGAATAGAAAATGATGCGTGGCGGAAACCGCGAAATGCGTAGAATGTTGGACAAAATGGGTCTGGAAATGAAGGAACTCAACAATGTTCAGGAGGTTATAATCAAAACCGATACGAAGGAGATTATAATAGCAAAGCCAGCCGTCACAGAAATGAAGGCCAAGGATAACTCTATTTTTCAAGTAATAGCAGAGAGTTATGAAGAAAGAGAACTGGAAGTACCAGTTTTTAGCCAAGATGATATAATGCTTGTAGCTCAACAAGCCAATGTTTCACCAGAGGAAGCAACCAAGGCACTAACCGAAGCCAAAGGCGATCTAGCTAGAGCAATACTCTTGTTGACAACTAAATGATTCTTGTTAATCAACAATAGAATACAAAAAAACTTTAAATTTTCGAGAAAGGAAATTTAGTCATAGCGTATCAAACCCAAAATGATATTGCGATTGCAACTGTATACGGGAGACCATATTTTAAATTTGTAAATACTCTAAAAAATCTAAAACTAGATTATGACTCTGTTTTGCCAGAAGATGTTACAACCTCTGATAGGCGGTTGATACTTACAACAGTTAGAGAATCATCCAAAATACCAAGCAATCTTGTTCTATTTGATGACGAATTTGATTATGATCCGACCATAGTCAGGGGTAAGATAGTACGAAAACTAGAATCAGGAATCCATAATAGCTCGTTAATAATAGGGATTGATCCTGGCAGCAGAATAGGGCTTTCTGTGTTTTATTACGAGAAGGAGATAGAGAGCTCGATATACACATCAGTTGATGATCTGATCTCACACATTGTAAAAATTCTTGTTGGGTTGAACGCAGAACGAAAAGTTGTCAAGGTAGGAAACGGAAACATGAAGATTGCAAAACAGATAACTAATCTTCTGAATCTTCGCTTCTGTTCCCACTTTGAACTAGAATTTGTTGACGAGCGCAAGACTTCACTTAGGATCAAGAACTACAACAAACGTGGAACGCGTGATAGGATATCTGCAAGATACATTACCCAAAGGGAAGGATACAGGCATCTTGTCTTACCACTTTCAAGAATAGGATAAATAAAATAGAAAAACGATCAAGAATCTTTAAATATTTGACCAAAAAAATTGGCAAAAATTTGAAAAATTTTGATTTTTGAAATAGCATACATATTTATAGAACATTTTTAGTTTTTTCCTGAAAACTATTGATCGTGTCATTGACGAGCACATGTAATTCTTATAAAAAATAATACCTGAAATTATAAAAATTTCTGATCTATGCTTAAATTATACTAATACTATAAGAAATTACACAAGGTGTATAGTGACTAGAATATGACATGTAAAGGAATATGCACAAGATACAAGGCACAAAAGCCAGTAGGTACGGGTCGTTACGCATCAGGACAAAAAAGATGTCAAATTTGTGAGATCTTCATCAAATGGGAAGGTCTTTGGTGTCCTTGTTGCGGATACAGACTAAGAACTAAACCACGAAACCTCAAGTACAAAGCAAAACTACGAGCTAGAGTTGAAGCTGATCAATTAGAAGCTGTTGCTGGAAAGGCTATGGAAGTAGAAGAGATAGAACCAGTGGTAGTAAAATCTACAAGAAAGGCAAAGACAACTAAGGCTAAGACAACTAAGACTAAAGCTACTGTAAAGAAAGCAGCAATAGAAGCGATAGCAATAAAGGCGTAGCGCAGCTGAAGTAAGCTGATGATATTACAGGTCGGTTATAGGAAAAAAACCGTCGTAGTGGATCATCGGGAGTTTTTGGTACAAATAGTTCCCTTCGCTAATGGAGATTTTATTTCTATTACAGAGGGAAAGGAAAACATTGGAACACTTGTTGTTTCAATCGGTTCTGTCGGTCGTACAAGTACTGCTACAGTAATACCGTCCAAATCTGAAACAATTTTTTTGAAGATGGTCTCAGAGAGAGTGGCATCAACTATACACGGTATCTGCATTTTCTCATTAAGTATACAAAAAGAATTAGATCTTGAAAGCATGAAGGTTTTAATGAACGAGATAATGGAGATCGTAAAACAATGACTGCAGACTTGAGGGGATATCTAAGCCAGGTTTCAAAAGCAAAGGAATTGGCAATTGTAAAAAAGAAAGTTTCTACAAAATACGAGATAGCAGCTGTTACTGCAAAACTTGATGGCTCAAAAGCAGTCCTGTTTGAAAATATCAAGGAAAGCAAATTTCGTGTTGTATCAAATCTTGTTGGCACAAAAAAAAGATTTGCAGTTGCAGTGGGATCCACAGAAGACAAGATTCATGACAAAGTAAGTTATGCTATCAATCACGCGTCAAAGCCCAAAATAGCAGCAAAAGCTAGGTTCATGGAAAATCATTCAAAAAATCTCTATGATCTACCAATCATAACGCACTTTGAAAAGGAACCAGGAGCCTTTATCACATCATCTATAGTTTATACACATAATCAAGAGACCAGCACCCAAAATTCTTCATTTCATAGACTTCTCAGACTTGATGAGCGTCATTTTTCAATAAGGATGGTGGACGGAAGGCATCTGCATAGGTCTTATGTCTACGCTAAAGAGCATGGTGAAGACTTGCGTGTGGCCATTACAGTAGGGGTGCATCCTGCAGTATCGATAGCAGGAGCCTATCAGGCTGAATGGGGCAAGGACGAACTTGAAATCGCAAACGTTCTACTAAACAAGAAACTGACACTGGCAACGTGTCCCTACTCCAAGATGTTGGTGCCGTCAGATGCAGAGATAGTCTTGGAGGGACGTATACTCAAGGACAAGACCCACAAGGAATGGATGGTGGAGATGCTTCGCACGTATGACTTTAAGAGAGAGCAGCCAGTCTTTGAGCTTGACAGGATGTATTTTAGAAACAATCCTATCTTTCATGATATCTTGTCAGGATATTCAGAACACAGGCTATTGATGGGCATGCCAATTGAAGCAAAACTAAACAAAAATCTTCAACATACACTACCCCAGATAAAAAAAGTAGTCCTAAGTGATGGAGGGTGTAACTGGCTGCATGCAATTGTACAAATTTCAAAGAAGAAGGAGTCAGATCCAAAAAAGGTAATTGATGCAGCCTTTGGTGCCCACAGATCACTCAAACATGTGATTGTAGTAGATGATGATATTGATCCATCAAATCCGGTACAGGTAGAATACGCAATAGCTACAAGATTTCAGGCAGACAAGAACCTTGTAATAGTGCCAAAGGTGCATGGTTCAAGCCTTGACCCGTCAAGCGATCAAAAAAATTTACTTACCACAAAGATGGGAATGGATGCAACCAAATCCTTCTCAAAACGTCCTGAGGGATTTGAGATCGCAAAGATTCCACTATCAGAAAAAATATCTCTGAAAAATTATCTCAAGTAAACTATCTTACAACCGAGTCTACCATCAATGCAATAAACAAGATTGCAAGATATGGGCTAGAAAACTTGAACAATGTCCAAGATGCTTTCTCAGAAGGTTTCATGAGAAGCCACATACTTAGTGCTACCATTATTGCACCAGATGCTATTGCGCTGAAAAGATAGATCTCATGGAACAAATGTTTTCCAGAAGAATCTGTCATGAAAAATGGCAACACACTGAACAATACCATCATGAGTGTAGTGCCAGCTATTACTCTAACTGATGTCTTTTCAGATTGAACTGCAGTAAGCATTGGAACTTTTACCTTGTTGTAATCATCTTTTACATGCAAAGTTAAACTCCAGATGTGCATTGGAATCCAGACAAAGACAAGTCCTGCCATGACCAGTCCCAAGTCCCACAGTCCGGTTGTTGTTACTGCCACATAGCCAATCATTGCGGGAGCTCCTCCTGAGAATCCTCCCAAGACAATGTTGGTTCTGCTTCTTCGCTTTAGTAATTTGCTGTAAACTAGAATATTGTCTGCAAGTCCAAATGCCATGAAGATGCCGGCCCACATGTTAATTGCAAATGCGCAAACCAGTGATATTCCGGCAAGGATTAATCCAAAGTACAGTGCCTTCTTTGCAGGATAGATTCTCCTGCTTGGAATAGGTCTATCCTTTGTTCTTTCCATGATGGCATCGATATCCCTATCATTGTAGTTGGTTAGCGTGTTGGCCGCAGCCGAACCTGCGATAACACCAAAGGTGACCAGTGCCCACGTTAGGGCAGACACTGGAATATGATATAGATTAGAAACAGTGTATGTTGCACCCATTGCGGTGAAGACCAGAAGATACCATATCTTTGGCTTGGTTACTTCATAGTACGTCTTAATTCTGGAACTAGCTTTTGTTGTTAGCAAACTCTGTCCTTTTTGGAGCCTTTTTGTTATTTATAGCTTGAAGATATGGGGATTACTTTGCAGCCTTGTAAGGCATTGGTTTTGTGGTCCTTTTCATCTCAATGAAGCTCTCCGAGCGTTGCACTCCCTGTATTCGTCCAACCCTTTCTGATATGAGTCTGTGCATCTCGTCAAGGTTTCTGGCATACATTGTAACTATGATATCAAATCTACCTGTTACTTCTGAAATCTCTCTTACCTCTGCTACCTTTAACAACTCTTCAATCACGTGATCCCTCATCTTAGAGTCCATGTTTATGCCTGTCAGAGCTTTTACGGTATAGCCAAGTTCTCTGTCATTTACAACAATGGTAAAACGTTCAATCAGCTTCCTTTTGATGAGCCTCTTGATTCTGCTGTAAACTACAGACGAGTTTACGTTTATCTTCTTTGATATTCGGGGAACAGAAATGTTTGCATCCTGAGATAGTTCCGATAAAATTATCATATCTAAATCATCAACTTTTGCCATTCAAAACACCATTTATTGTGAATAAATGGATCTTAATAAACTTGTTATTATAAATTTTTTATAATTTGTCACTGACTAGACGTAACCTTTCCTGTGTAGCATCTCGGCTAACAGAACAGCCCCTCTGGCAGAACCCATCTTCTCGTTATGTGAGAACAATACATACTTGATACCATTGTCAAAGACAGTATCTTCTCTAACTCTGCCGACCACCGTTGTCATGCCGTCATTTATTTCGCGATCTAGCCTAGGCTGTGGCCTTGTTGGATCTTCATGAACCATGAGATACTCTTTTGGGGCTGATGGAAGGCCTGTTACGCTTACCTTGCTAGAAAATTCTCTCATTGCATTCTTTACACTTTCTGGATCAGTATGAGAAGTTGTTTCCATAAAAACAGTCTCGGTATGTCCATCAATGACTGGCACTCTTGTACATGTACAGCTAACTTTCATCTTAGCAGGATCTATCTTGCCATCAACTAATTTACCAAGGATCTTTCCTGTCTCAAGTCTAACCTTGTCTTCTTCCTTTGGAATGTATGGAATAATGTTATCCGTAATATCCAAGGCAGAAACACCGGGAGACCTTCCGGCTCCGGACATTGCCTGCATTGACGTCATGATTGTCTTTTGGACACCAAACTTGTCCAAAAGTGGTTTCATTGTAATTACAAGACCAGTAGTGGTGCAATTTGGTAGGGGAGCTATAAATCCCTTCCATCCCCTGTTCTTTCTCTGTTGATCTAAAAGTGCAACATGATCATCATTTATTCCTGGAATCAAAATTGGTACATCTTCTTCATATCTATATGCAGCTGAAGTGCTTATGACAGGAATAGACTTTGCAAATTTTGACTCGATATCTCTTGCAGCCTCGCTTTCAATAGAACTGAATATTAAATCAAGATTTTCTACCTTGATATCATCAACTGATTCTATTATCATATCTTTAACGTAATCAGGAATTGGATCTCTGATGTGCCATTTGAGAATACCACTGTTTGGGTCTCTGATGGCGTCTACAAACTTCTTGTTTGCAGATCTCTCTGACGCAGCTATCTGCTTTACCTCAAACCAAGGATGATTATTCAAGGCTACTACGAACTCTTGTCCTACTGCCCCGGTAACGCCTATGATAGCTACTCGTTTCTTCATATGAAAAAAATTCCTCTCATACAATTAATATTCCTTTAGCTGGACCGGATCAAAAACACAAGTAAATACCCCACGTGATATCAAGAAAGCATGAAGCTAGGAGTAACACCATCAGTTGCCAATCATAGGGCCGTAGCTCATGGAGGTATTTACTCTGCAGGACTGGGGTTTGATCCAAAAATACTAGACTTTAGTTCAAATGTAAATCCGCTTGGTTTTCCCGCCTTGATAAAAAATAGCCTGAAAAAAAACCTTCCATTATTTTCCGTATATCCAGATTCTGATTCGGCCAAGCTAAGGAATAGCTTAGAAAAATACACCAGGATTCCAAAAGACAAGATAATTGTAGGTAACGGTGCCACAGAAATAATTTACAATTTTTGCAAGGCATTTTTGAACAAGCGCAACGTGCTTATTCCAATACCAACCTTTGGAGAATACGAATCTGCTGCAAGACTGCATGGCGCCAGAATATCTTATTTTAAAACCATGAATCTAAATCAAGACATTGATGACTTTGTTGATGTGATTTCAAAAAATCAATGTGTTTTTGTTTGTAACCCTAACAATCCCACTGGTGTTCTTACCAGTCAAAAAAATATGCTCAAGATATTAAATGCCTCGCATGATAATTCCACTCTGGTATTTGTGGATGAATGCTTCATTGAGCTTGCGTCAAATCCAAAGGAAAGCATTGTATCCAAACTACGTAGATTTGATAATCTCTTCATCTTAAGGTCCATGACAAAATCTTTTGGGCTTGCGGGCCTACGGGTGGGATATGGTCTTGGAAGCAAAAACATGATTGATATCCTAAACAGGATAAAGATTCCATGGAACGTAAGCGGCATTGCTCAAGACATTGCGATAAAGGCACTATCAAGCAAGTCGCATCTTGAAAAAACGAGAAAACTGATTGAAAAAGAACGAAAATTTCTGAAAAACTCAATATCAAAGATTGGCGGATTTGAGTGCTATGATTCCGATGCAAACTTTATTTTGATAAAATCAAAAACAAGCTCAAAACAGATACAAAAAAAATTGCTGAAAAAAAATATACTGATTAGGAACTGTAATTCGTTTAAAGGATTAGATGACAAGTTTATCCGAATTGCCATAAGGACTCACAACGAAAATCAAAAACTTGTCAAAGAATTGGAAAAGGCATGACAAAGACACTAATGATTCAGGGAACATCTTCTGGGGCAGGCAAGACGACTCTTGTCACAGCACTGTGTAGAATTTTTGCAGATAAGGGCTACAGGGTAGCACCATTCAAGTCACAAAACATGTCAACGTACTCTTATCGGGGTGAAGATTTTGAGATCTCGCGGGCCCAGGCAATTCAGGCCATTGCGGCAAGAGCAGAAATCTCACCACGCATGAACCCAATCATGCTAAAGCCTCTTGGGGATTACAAAAGCGAAGTCTTTGTCATGGGAAGACGCTACAAAAAAATGCACGCTGATGAATATTACAAAAGGTTTGTCTTGACAAACGGCCTTGATATTGCAAAGAAATCCCTTGATAGTCTAAGATCTAACTATGACCTAGTTATTCTGGAAGGCGCCGGTTCTCCTGCAGAGATAAACATGCAAAAATATGATATTGCCAACATGAAGATGGCAAAACACTGCTCATCACCGGTAATCTTGGTATCAGACATAGACAGGGGAGGAACCTTTGCTAGTATAGTAGGTACATTGGAATTACTTGAAAAAGATAAGAGGCTTGTCAAGGGTTATGTGATAAATAAATTCAGGGGAGACACCAAAATTTTGCGCCCAGGTTTTTCATTTTTAAAACGCAGTACTGGCAGGCCTGTACTTGGAACAATTCCACTCTTAAAATTTGACATACCTGACGAAGACTCGTTGCACGCAAATCCAAAACAAGTATCATTTACCGCAAAATACGTAAAGTCACTTGACCGAGAGATAGAGCATTTAAGTCGCGTTGTGAAATCCAGTCTTAACATGAAAGCAATAGGTGACCTTTTGAAATGATATTAATACCTGTTCTCGCGGTTGCATTTGCTGTCATGCTTGATCTCGTACTTGGAGATCCAAAAAACAAGTATCATCCAACATCTTGGATTGGAATCTTGATTGGCAAGTTTGTACCATCAGTAAGGTCACACAATACACAATCCGAGAAGATGGGAGGAATAATTCTTGTTATTTCTATAACTACACTTGTTGCTGTTCTGGCATATTCCGTTGATCACACCTTTGTCTATCTTGATAATCTTGACTTTAGTGGAATCTTAAAGATTCTAGTCTTGGTAGCCTCTGTCTTTGCAATTGGTTTGTTGTTAAAGACTACAATTGCAATCAAGGGAATGCAAAGACACGCGTCACAAATCATGGTCTCTCTTTCTAAAAATGATCTGGATGGAGCAAGGGAAAATCTATCAATGATAGTAAAGAGAAACACAAAGAATCTTGATAGACAGCATATCATATCTGCCGCACTTGAGAGTATAAGCGAGAATATAGTGGATGGCATAACAGGCCCCATGTTCTACTTTGCATTTTTTGGACTGGCAGGTGCCTTTGTTTACAGAACAGTAAATACAATAGACTCAATGATTGGCTACAAGACCGATCTTTTTAGAAACTTGGGATGGTTTGGGGCAAACTGTGACAAGGTGCTAAACTTTGTGCCATCTAGGCTGACAAGCATGATGATGATTCTTGCAAGCATGATTGTAGGAGGAGACTGGAGACATTCTGTCAAAGTAATGAAGCGAGACGGTCCAAAAACCGAGAGCCCAAATGCTGGTTATCCAATGGCAGCAATGGCTGGCGCCCTTGGAGTAAAATTTGAAAAACTAGATCATTATGTCTTGGGAGATGGCAACACAGAATTTACGGAGAATCATTTCAAGACTGCTATATCTATAATGAAAGTTACATCTGTCCTGTTTGCTATACTGTTTACAATTCCAGTGATTGTAGTCTTGTCTTACTTGGGATGGTGGAATTTTGCTTAAAGGAATATCTTCTGTAATATCATTTCTAACAATTATTCCGTCAAAAAGTACCGAGCTTGACACTGTTGCAAAAAACATGTATCTCTTTCCAATAGCTGGTGCGCTAATTGGGCTGATAATTGGTGGTGCAGGTTATGGCCTCTCCTTGTATATCCAGCCACTTATCGTAGGTCTTGTCCTTACGGGGGCACTTGTAATCATAACAGGAATACACCATACAGATGCACTATGTGACTTTGCAGACGGCATGATGGCAAAGGGAACAAAGGAAAAGAAGCTCAAGGCAATGCGGGACCCGGCAGTGGGTTCTGCAGGCGTAGTCACCGTAGTTCTCTATGTAGCTGGCATGATAATGTCAATTTCCATGATGAAAGGCTTTGTCCTCTTTGAGGCAGTACTAGTAAGCGAGCTTATGGCAAAATTTGCAATGGTACTGCAGGCAAACCGAGGATCTTCTGCATGGCAGGGTCTAAGCTCTCCATTTACCCAATATATGAAAAGCCCTGCCAAATTGGCTGTGGCATCTGTTCTGGCAATTGTACCCGCTATAATACTTGGAGGAGTCTTTGGAATCATTGTAATTGGCGTAACTGTTGGCATGTCATTTCTACTTTTAGCAGTCTCAAACAGGAGCTTTGGGGGTGTCTCAGGAGACGTCTTTGGGGCAAGCAACGAACTTGTAAGGCTTGCTTCGCTGATAATTTTTGCAGCAAGATGATTGGGCTTGTAATGTGCGGGGGTAAGGGGACAAGGATGGAATCTTTCCAAGAAAAACTCTTGCTCAAATATAAAAAACCAGTTGTACAACATGTTATTTCAGCACTGGAAGAATCTGGATGTTTCTCAAAAATAATATGTGCAACAAGTCACAACGCACCAAAGACATCGCAGTTTGTCAAGGAACTTGGCATGCCAATCATTGAAACAGAAGGCAAAGGATACGTCGAAGATCTAAACGAGGTACTGAAAAATTTTGACGAGAATGTATTTGTGGTATCAGGAGACCTTGCATTGCTAGATTCTGAAATTGTACAAAAAATTGTAAATTATTCTGAAAACAAGCAGCCTTGGACAAGCGTTCTTGTAAGTGAGAAATTCATGGACATAGTTGGAGTCAAACCGGAATATCTTGTAAGATACAACGAAAAGCAATGTGCATTTACTGGAATATCGATTGTAAACCCAAAAGAGATTGTGGGTATGGAACATGTAAAAGAATTCTACATTTTAATTGATGACAAGCGTATTGCGATAAATCTTAACACAAAAAGAGACTACGACTTACTCGGCACTGCCTAGAATTTTACCGTTAATCTCTGCAATGGAACCTGTTGGTTCGGCCAATGTGTTTCCACAAGCCTTGCATGCAACTGTGGTTGATACATGAGAATAAACAACACTTTCTTCGCCGCATTCTTTACACTGGACTCTTTGGAACCTACTTCCTGGTTTTGGGACTAGAATATGGGCTTTTTTCATTATGCAACTAACTCCAACTTTCTTAGTCTTATTCCTGGCACGTTAAATTTCTTTTTACATTCAGGACACATAAAGATAGGCGTAATCTTCTTTGTGGTCTTTGCTGGCTTGGCTAACTTGGGGAATTTCTGTCCTCCGTATCCCTTTTTGTCTTCGGCGTGCCTTCTTTCACCGATAGCAGAACCTCTTCTCTTTCCTGCCTTGTATATGGAGACCTTCTGTAGCGTATGCTTTTTACACTTGGGACAGTATCTTCTGATCTCCTTAGGCATGTTCATAAAAGATGACGACCCTTGACCGTAATTTAAACGGCACTGTTAACTTTTCAGTTGTTTTCATATTCTGATCGTTTAAGCTGATAACAGTATAACCACATCTTTTTCTTGCAAATAAACTCTCATCTTGTAATTGTATGCTATAAAATCCATCAAACAGTCTCATCATCCAAATCCTGAACTGGTATCAATGATGAATATATTCAAAGAGATGGTAAACCACTGCATCAGGATCGGGCTGGAAAACAATGTATCTACACTGAAGAAATTCTCATCAATGTTTTACCATGAATTAGACAAGTATGAGATCCAGTCAAAATACAAACTGACAGCTATGTCACAAGCGTGTGGAAGACTATCCCAGATGAAAAAGGATATCAAGAAAGGAAAGAGAGTAAGATCACCATTTGTAAGAAGACCGTTTCTAGTATCATGTTACGGATTCAAGATAAATGGAATGGTGTTATCAATTCCAATAGGAAACAGAAACTACGTCAATATTGTACTAAATGATTACATCGTGAAAAAGCTTGCAGAAGATGGAGTCAAATCAAGGTCATTTACAATCACTCCAAATTCATTATCAATCTCAGTAAGAAAAGAAGTGCAAGAGATGGTTCCTGAAAATGTAATTGGAATAGATAGAAACCTAAGGAATGTGACAATATCGACATCTGTAGGTTCAATCATGTACAAGACTAGCAAGTTGTTGTCAATCAAGGAGAATTCGCAATTTGTAAGAGCATCGTTTAGAAGAAACGACAGAAGAGTCAAGAGCAAGTTCTTTACTCAAAGAAGGAACAGGCAGTCAAGACGAGTGCAGCAATTTATTCATAAAATATCAAAGGACATAGTACAAAGGGCAGTACAAACAAGATCCATGATAGTATTTGAAGATCTAAAGGGAATAAGAAAATTGTACAGAAAAGGTAACGGCCAGGGAAAAAAATACAGACGCAAGTTAAACTCATGGTCATTCTACGAACTTCAGAGGCAGATCCAGTACAAAGCAAACTGGGAAGGCATACCGGTACAGTTCGTAGATCCTAGACGCACAAGCCAGCTCTGTCCAATATGCGGAGATAGAATCCAAGAGGACAGGCTACAACTTCGTAAATTGTTGTGCAATAATTGTGGCAAGTCAATGGATAGGGACGTAGTTGCATCCATGAACATTGCTCACAAGGGGTGGAGTAGGTTTTGCCATCCTAGAGGGCTTCCAGGTGAATCTGTGAAGGGGAACTCGGATAACTTGCAGCCGATAATCCTCAGAGTAGATGGAAGCAAGTTAATCTCGGTATAGACTTAGCTAACAGCCGAAAGATTGCCAGAACCATTTAAACATCCCTTTAATACTGTACCAGCTTAGAATCATTTTGTGAAGGCCAGCTCTCTTGCCTCAATGATTGGTCCGCTAAATCAAGTTGCAATGGGTGAGAAAAAAGCCAACATTGTTCTGAAAAACTGCAATCTTGTCAATGTCTACTCCAGAGAAATTATACCGCAAACACAGATTGCAATTCTAAAAGACAGAATTGCATATGTTGGAAAAGACGCATCGCATGCTGTGGGAGAAAAAACCGTAATAATAGACTTGGAGGAAAAATTTGTCACTCCGGGATTTGCAGATTCACACATACACATTGACCAGTACATACTGCCTTCTGAGCTTGCAAAACATTCTTTGCTGTGCGGCACCACTGCACTATTTTCAGACCCAATTGATATCGTAAGCGTTTGTGGATACAAGGGATTTAGGGAATTTGTTAGGATGACAGAGAACCTGCCAATCAGGATATTTCACATGATACCAGGCGGCCTTCCAGTTGACAGAAAGTTCAGTCATGCAAGAACAATATCAAAAACAGATCAGAAAAGGGCCTTTGAGCTGGAAAATGTTCTTGGCATGGGTGAAGTATTTTCTTGGACCAAAGTTACAACACACGATCCAAGTACAATTCAAGACATAACCTACATTCTTGAAAATGATGGAATTGTAAACGGTCATACTGCAGGTGCAAGCGATAAGAAACTAAATGCCTACATTGCGTCTGGGATATTTTCGTGTCATGAGCCAGTTGATTATGATCAGGTAATCGAAAGGCTGCGGCTTGGAATGTGGGTTATGATGAGAGAAGGCTCGATACGAAGAGACCTTGACAAGATAATACCAAACGTGCTCTCGCAGAAGACCTACCTTGACAGGCTGATGTTTTGCACTGACGGGGTAACGCCAAAAGATCTATTGGAATTTGGCATGATTGATCATTGTATCAGAAAATCCGTATCAATGGGCATGGAACTGGTAGATGCAATAACTGTTGCATCAAGAAATTGTTTTGAATATTATAAAATGGGAAATGATCTGGGGGGAATAGCTCCGGGCAAACTTGCTGACATTCTAGTTTTCAATGATCTAAACAAGCTAAAACCTGACAAGGTATTCGTAGGAGGTAAGTTGCTGGCAGCCCATGGCAAACTCGTATTTAAAACTCCAAAACCAACAGTTCCCACGTGGATTACAAAAACAGTAAAGGTACGGCACAAGTTTGCAGAGAAGGATTTCATGGTACGCAGAAAGGGCAACTCTGTCCAAGCCCTTGTAATCAAACTTGATACCGAAATTATAACAAAAAAAGATCAGGAAGAACTGTACATAAAGGATGAAAATGTAATTGCCTCGCTAGAAAAAGATGTCTGGAAGGTGGCTGCAATAGATAGGACATATGGTACCGGAAAACAATGTGTTGGGTTCCTGAAGAACTTTGGGGCTGACATTGGGGCATTTGGCTCTACGCAAAGCTTTCATGAAAATGACCTGATTGTAATTGGCTCAAATGAGAAGGACATGGCCTTTGTGGCAAACGAGCTAGTAAAAACACAAGGAGGAATAATTGCTGCAAAAGATGGAAAAATCATATCCAAGTTTGAGATGCCTGTTGCTGGACTTGTCTCTAAACTACCTCTTGAGGAGGCGGTAACCAAATACAATGAGATCGACGAAAAGATAGTTGAATCAGGCTGCAAGTTTAGGCAGCCTCACTTGATCCCGCTATTTCTTCCATTTCTTGCATTGCCTGAGATCAGAATTTTGTACAGCGGAGTGGTTGATGTCAAAAACAGAACTTATCTGAAGATCTTTGACACGTAAAGCTATTAAAAGGGGGAATTAAACACGAATCACAGGTAATAATTTTGGCTTCAATTCAACAAACACCACAAGGTCCAGTTCTAGTGCTCAAGGAGAGCGTCCTGCAACAAAAGGGACGAGACGCTCAGAAAAATAATATTGCGGCAGCAAAACTGGTTGCCGAACTCGTACGAACAAGCCTCGGTCCAAGAGGAATGGACAAGATGCTTGTGGATTCTCTAGGAGATGTTACAATTACAAATGATGGCGCTACCATTCTAAAAGAAATCGATGTCCAGCATCCAGCAGCAAAGATGATGGTAGAGATCGCAAAAACAGTTGATACCGAGGTAGGAGATGGAACAACATCATCTGTTGTCTTTGCTGGTTCGCTTTTGGCAAAGGCAGAAGAACTCTTAGAAAAAGACGTTCATGCTACTGTAATTATTGAAGGGTTTCAGGCTGCGGCAGACAAGGCACTGGCTTTACTGCAAGAGCTTGCCAAGTCTGTAAGCGCAAATGAAAAAGAAGTTCTCTTAAAGGTTGCAAAGACAAGCATGGAGTCAAAACTTATCTCAGAGGACAGTGACATGCTCTCAAAACTTGTCGTAGATGCGATTTTACAAGTAATTGATAAAGAAGAGAATGGCAACAAGGTCGACCTTGATAACATCAAGGTAGAAAAGAAAGCCGGAGGTTCAATTAGAGATACACACCTAATCAAAGGAATTGTACTTGACAAGGAAGTGGTTCACAGCGGCATGCCTATGAAGATAGAAAAGGCAAAGATTGTACTGCTAAACTCTGCCCTTGAGATTGAAAAGACAGAGATGAGTGCAGAAATTAGGATTACCGACCCATCCCAGATGCAGATGTTCTTAGAAGAGGAGAACAGGATGCTAAAATCCATGGTGGATAAAATTCATGAAATTGGTGCCAATGTTCTCATCTGCCAAAAGGGAATAGACGACATTGCACAGCATTATCTTGCAAAATACGGAATTCTTTCAGTAAGACGGGTAAAGGAAAGCGATATGACAAAACTTGCAAAAGCTACTGGGGGAAGAATCAGCAGCAGCATTGATGATATGACATCAAAAGATCTTGGAAGCGCTGAAACAGTAGAGCAACGAAAGGTAGAGACGGAAAAATGGGTCTTCATTGAAGGCTGCAAAAACCCACGCGCAATTACTGTATTGATTAGAGGCGGTTCACAAAGAGTTGTAGATGAAGTAGATAGATCGCTTCATGACTCACTTATGGTAGTAAAGGACGTAATTGAAAAACCAGCAGTCGTAGCTGGAGGTGGTGCTCCAGAAGAATTTCTTGCATCCAGTCTCAAAGAGTGGGCAGACAGGTTTGAGGGAAGAGAACAACTTGCAATCAAAAAATATGCAGAAGCATTAGAGATAATTCCGCTTACAATTGCAGAGAACGCTGGAATGGATCCAATCAATACCATGATAACCTTGCGTGCCAAGCAAAGCCAAGGCAAAAAATGGACCGGAATTGACGCACGAAACACTAGGGTTGCAGACATGTACACTCTTGATATCATCGAGCCGGTTGCAGTAAAAGAGCAGATAATCAAGTCTGCAACAGAGGCCGCATGCATGATTCTAAGAATCGATGATGTGATTGCATCATCTGGCAAGGGCGGAAGAGGCGGCGGCATGCCTCCAATGGGCTAGAACCATTTCATGCTGGAAAAACTACAAAACACCAAGCTAGGCTCAGTTGTTGTTCTAAACGATTTTTTCCTTGATAGGATAATCTCCATCTCTGATATTGGAAATTTCTACAACCAGATAATGGAAAAAATCAATTTTGGAGGAAGCATTAGGGGTATCCCGCAAAAAGACCTCAAGGGAGGAAATGCCACAAACGTTGCATATGCACTTGCAAGGCTTGGCTGTCCTGTCTCTCTTATTACCATATCAGACAAGGCAAGATCTGCTCTCCTAAAGGAGACATTCTCAGGTTTTGATAACGCATCGCTTTTTGTAATTGATGGCAAACCTGGCAGAACCACGGCACTTGAGTTTCGAAACGGCAACAGCATTGTAAATATCATGCTCTCTGATCTTGGTGACAATGAAAACTTTGGGCCTGAAAAACTCGGGACAAGGGAACAAGTCGCGTTGAAGAACTCTGCTGCAGTAATTGTTGCAAACTGGGCAACCAACAAAAAGGGAACAGAACTTGCAAAATTTACATTTGAAAAATCAAAGAACGCACTTCACTTTCTAGATCCTGCCGACATTCAGACAAGGCCCAAAGAGTTCAAGGAAGCTCTGGTAAAACTTGGCTCCAATTTGGATTCTTTGTGTATCAATGAAAACGAATGTAACCTGTTGCTAAAGCAATATGGCCTTGGGACTGTCTCCGAAGTTGAGGAGACAAAAAAACTCGTTTTGGAGCTGGCAAAAAAGTCTTCCATATCAATAGATCTTCACACTGCTTCAGGCTCTTACTGGACAAATGGAAAAGAGATAGAGTTTGCAAGTTCGTTTCCTGTGGAACCCATACTTGTAACCGGCGCAGGTGATGTTTGGGATGCGGCAAATATCATTGGGTATCTTGCAAAACTTGATTCTCATGACAGACTGCTTTTTGCTAATGCTGCCGCAGCACTATATATTAAAAATCCAGATGGAATTCCACCTACGTTAACAGACGTGCTACGGCTTGTTTCAAAAAAATAACTGGTCACGTGTTTATTGCAATGTATTATTTTGAGTGCTACCTCAAATTGCTAGAAGTCTCAAAGACTTACGCGTATCAAAATAGTCGGTATCTGTAAATATGTCTTAGACCAAAGTATACCATAGTGAAAAGTGCTCTAGCGCTGATACCAATCATAGCTTTTTCTCTGATTACTACAATGTTTACAGCAACCGCTAGCGCTGACACTTCTACAACACCACAATGGATTCAAAATGACGTCAAGTGGTGGTCAGAAGGTGCCATAAGTGATGCTGATTTTGTGACAGGCATGCAATATCTTGTACAACAGGGTATAGTCCCAGTCCAATTTCCAATATCTCAGGTTAGTGCAACTGATAATACGCCAAGTGACAATGACCGTGCCATGTCTATATCTGTGCATTTTGTAAACATCGAAAATGTGCCAAGCACCGTAAACTCAGAAATAACGATAAACTCGTTTCAAAGATTAGTTGGGTTTGCCCAGACAATCCAAAACTATAGAATTTCATCCCATGTCACCAATGTAGGACCACAATTTCAACTCGTAGATCTACCAAGTAAAGATAAAACCCAATTCTATCAATTGGTATCATCGGCAATCCTAACTACACAGGATAACAATGGCCAGACAGCCCCAATTTTTGATACAAAGATTGATGTGATTACAGGTGATGGGACTTTGTTGTATACGGTAGAATATGATCAATGCCAAATAGGTACATACTGGGTATATGCTGACAGCAACAAACAAGATTACAGGATGGCCTCTGAGGATCAAACAGAATACAGGGAGGTTACAAATTTTGTGTGCGATGGATATCATTTAGACCTTCCATCCAACAATACGGGCCCCAATTCATACTCCCCCTGATTATACGGCACGCTATGATTTGACCGAAAGAACTTTGCTACATTCTCTGCATTCTATACTGTTTTGCTTTCGTTGAATATTGTCAGAGCCGCACCTTATGCAGATAAGTATGTATTTTCTTGAGCTTTTTATTCCAAAAAAGTTCAAAAGTTGAGGCATGTTACTTGATACCATTTTCTGACCGTGGTTGGTTTGGTTTTGTGGAATTTAATCACTAGGTCTGCACTGGAGTGCACTGCAAACAACCCAGGAACCAACTTGGGCGTAAAGGTATGTATTTTTGACTCAAGAAATTCTAGATCGAAAATTAGTCATTTGCCGAGCTCTTTCATTTTGGCCTCGAGAACGACCAGCCTTCTTTGTGCAACATCAATGGCGCGCTTTAGAATGTCAATCTCGTCTCTATTCTGGTTTCCCATATCGTTTACGCTATCAAACAAGACTTTGGACTCGTTTGTCATTCCATCGTCGGACTTGTCCATCCTAGTTATGAGATTTCTGTGGTCTTCTTCCAGCTTTGTCATCCTATTGTCAGTCTCGTCCATTCTTGCCTTTACTGCATTAATCTCAGCATGAATTGACTTTACTTCTTCCTCTATCTTGTTGAGTGAGGGAGCAAGAAATCTCTCTATTCCAGATGCCTTCTGGCCCATGATCTCTGCTATGCCTATTCCTAGTTAAATCATGTCATGATCGTGGCTGCTTGTCGTTCTGCCAAAGAAGA
Source organism: Nitrosotalea sp. (assembly GCA_050749105.1). GTDB lineage: Archaea > Thermoproteota > Nitrososphaeria > Nitrososphaerales > Nitrosopumilaceae > Nitrosotalea. The sequence goes on from JBOGQT010000075.1 coordinate 28,420, forward strand.
TTTGGCACCCGTCTTGGCACGTTACCGTTATCTGAAAATACGTCTTGTTTTTTGTACTTTGACCGAAAGACCGTAAACCACGTAGGAATAGGAATTTCATAAGGATTCTTTTACCTCTGGCCGTCAATCCTTTTTCGTTGCTAATTCTATACGCTTCAGTTCATTTCTTTCTGCCAACTCATTAGCTATG
>JBOGQT010000076.1:0-59545 GCA_050749105.1 Nitrosotalea sp.
CTTCTGGAGTTGAGTAAGATGCTTGTTGTTGTGGTTCCTCTTTTGGAGCTGGTGGTGGTGTTGGTTTCATTCCAGCTGGCAGTGTGCCATGTGTTGGACCAGAAGCTGCAGGTCGTGGTTTTGCAGGAGCTGGCGGTGGTGTTGTATGAGTAGGCTTGACCTCAGATGGTCTTACCTGTGAAGATAAATTAGAAAGCTTGGCTTCAAGCTCTGCTATCTTTGCTTCAAGTTCGGCAGTATGATGAGATTCCCCCCCTGAAACTTTTTTAGTAGAACGTGTTTTTTTTGGCTTGGTTTCTTTGGACATTGCTAAATCTCTGGCAAAGTAGTTTATTTATATTTTGATCACAGCCAAATAGAGTATTTAATGAAGGTTTTATAAGTTACAAAGCCAGATCTTGATATACGTTGGACGATTTTGAGAAGGAATACCCCGAATTTGACTGGAAGAACACGCCTGCCTACAAGCATCCAGGAGGAAGGAACTGCCCCTGTCCCAAGCACGAGTATATCAGAGAGCAGATAAACGTGGCAAGGACAGTAAGCGAGAGTTCAAAGCAGGCAGGCAACATTACGCTAAAGTTCTGTCCTGACCACTATCGTGTCTATCTAAATGAGGTAATCCCTTCAATGCCGCTCAAGTTCAGGCTTCTTACCAAGATTGCGCTAAAGGTTGGAGCGATAAAAGTTGAGCAGCTCAAGTACATGCAATCAGACCAGTGCTTTTACTGCAAGTTTGGTTCTGGCGGTCACGACAAAAAGAACGAGCTTCCGCCCATCATCTAGACAGGGCCTATCAAAAGTTTCGGTTTGTTGGGCGTATCGTGATGACATTTTTTCCCACAAAGTGGACATGTTATCCTGTCAAGAAATATGCACTGACAAATATGTGACTTCATGTAACTGTCTGCTGTTTTGCTGTATTCCCCGGTTCCGTTGCAAAATGAACACTGTGTATCCAAGAGAACAATCTTTCCCCCTCCACTGCAGACGGCACATTTTTGGCCCGACAACTAGACCAATTTTCTGCGTAGTATAATTAAGTTCTTTTGTCCCAAGCCCTTTTGACATCTCTCCAGTGCAAATCTAGTTAAGCTTATACTAGATATGAGATCAGTAAACGTGTGCCCATTGAGGATCTTTCCGAATTTGTAGACAAGCTCGAGAAAGCAGGCGAGTTGAAAAGGATAAAGACACAGGTTGACTCTAATCTTGAGATTTCAGAAATTCTAAGTCGTGTCATGTATTCAAATGGACCTGCAATTCTTTTTGAGAATGTAAAAAATTATGACATGCCAGTTTTGGGAAATGCCTTTGGTTCCATGAAACGTCTAGAGATTGGACTTGAGAATTCAGATTTTACCGAGATTGGACAAAGAATTGTTGATATGACTAGAATGGAAGTCCCGACAGGAATTTTTGACAAACTAAGAAAGTTGCCAGAGCTCTCAAAGATAACTGACATTGCACCAAAATTGCAAAAGAGCGGTCCTGTTACTGAGGTGTTTGAAGATATACCATCATTTGAAAAGATTCCAATCTTAAAGACGTGGCCCAAGGATGCGGGAAGATTCATCACATTTGGCCTTGTTGCCACAAAGCACCCCGAGACAGAAATTAGAAATCTTGGAGTATATAGAATGCAGATACTTGACAATACCCATGCTCTTATGCACTGGCAAAAACACAAACGCGGAGCACATCATTATGACATCAAAAAAGATACCGGAAATAAAATTGAGGCTGCAGTGATAATTGGTGCAGACCCTGCAACAGTTTTTTCTGCAGTTGCGCCAGTACCAGAGGGACTTGACAAGTATGTCTTTGCAGGAATCACAAGAAAGACTGGAATCAAGACAGTAAAATGTAAAACAGTGGACCTTGAAGTGCCTGCAAATGCTGAGATGGTACTTGAGGGATATGTTGACCCGTCAGATATCAGAATGGAAGGCCCGTTTGGAGACCATACCGGATACTATACACCGCCTGAGCCTTATCCCGTTTTCACTTTGACTGGAATTATGAGAAGACAAAAGCCAATATATCTTACCACAATAGTTGGAAAACCAATCTTGGAAGACGCTTTCATTGGCAAGGTAATAGAGCGTTCATTTCTTCCGCTTGTTCGAATGTTCCAGCCTGAGGTTGTTGATTTTGCAATGCCTGCTGCTGGATGGTTCCAGGGCATGGCAATAATATCAATCAAGAAAAGATACCCAGGGCAGGCAAAGAAAGTGATGATGGGCCTGTGGGGTCTTGGTCAGCTTGCACTGACAAAAATTTTTGTCGTCGTTGATGAAGACATTAATGTTCACGACATGAACGATGTAATATGGGCCATTACAACTCGTACAGACGCTGCAAGGGATGTTACCATAATTGACAATACGCCAACAGATACGCTTGACCCGGCATCGCCGCTAGTCAATCTGGGCTCAAAGCTTGGAATAGATGCTACACAAAAAACAAGAGAGGAAGGATATCAAAGAGAAATTCAAGAACTTGTCAAGTCAGATGAGCAGACCAAAAAACTCGTAGATTCCAAGTGGTCCAGTTACGGGATTTAGTACATTTTTACAGTATTGTAAAAGTTGTCTCGTTCTTGTACCTGATATTCGATTTGTTTGACAGCTTCAATAATTTTAGGCGCTGTAAGTTCGGTAGACCTGGCACCGGTACATGATACAACTTCTTCCCCAAGCAGGGTGCCTCCAAAGTCGTCTGCGCCATATTGCAGTGCCATCTGAGCCATTGCCACGCCGTTTGTAAGCCAAGATGACTGGATGTGAGGTATGAGGCCATCGTACATTATTCGAGATATTGCAATCATCTTTAACAATTCAGTTCCACCTGCGGCATACTTGACTGTCTCTTCTTTTTGCATCAGTGTGTTGTTTGGCTCAAAGCTCCACGGAATAAATGCCATAAATCCTCCAGTCTTTTCCTGAAGTTTTGCAATTTTTACAAAGTGTTCTGCAATCTCTTTTTTTGTCTCGACATGACCATACATCATTGTGGCAGATGCTGGAATGTCCATACCGTGGGCTTCCTCCATTATTCTAAGCCAAGTCTCACTTGAGATCTTCTTTGGGCTTATCACTTGTTTTACGCTGTCAACTAGAATTTCTGCTCCTGCACCAGGTACTGATTGAAGGCCTGCTTCTTTGAGTCTTGCAAGAACTTCCTTGGTGCTTGTGTGTTCTACTTTAGATATCATGTCAATCTCTGATGCAGAGAGAGCATGTACTCCCACTTGCGGAAACTTTTTGCGAATGAGTCTAAACGCATCTTCATAGTATTCGATTCTAAGTTTTGGATTGTGTCCACCTTGAAACATTACCTGAGTAATGCCAAACATTTCCCATGCTGCCTTTAATCTTGATTCGACCTGTTCTAATGATACAGTATATGATTCGTCATGACCTGGAGGCCTGTAAAATGCGCAAAACTTGCAATCGGTAATACACACGTTGGTATAGTTTAGAATCATATTGTTTACAAATGAGGCAGTCTTTCCAAATTTTTTTCTTGTAAGATGCCCACCTACAAGACCCATCAGATGAACATCGTCAGACTCCAATAGTCGCAGACATTCGTCATAACCTGGTCTTTTTCCAGCAACAGAATTTTCTAAGATGTCACCTATCTCTGAATGATGAAGTTGTTGAGTTAGCTGGCCCAATTGCCTTTTGATCTTTTCCTATTGTATTTAATCGTTTGAGGGTAAATCACGAAGATTAGAACAGATGAAATTTGAACTGGCATGAGATGGACTTGCAAAATATTACACCATGTGTCAAAACCCGTTATTTTTAAGGGAGTATAGACAGGGCGGTTTGATTTGACTATGCTACATTCAGTGGGGCAGAAGCAGATTGTCCTGATGCGTCTCTTGCTGTAATGACGATATCACCACCCACCAAATTTGGCTGTTGGTATTATAGTAAAGGTTCCAGTATTGCTCCGTTACTATCGACTGTTATTGTCTCGTATATTGTGTATTACAAACAAGCAAGTGGTTAATCATTTAGAATTTTTCTATATTGACAGGTAAAATGGCTCTTAAGATACTAATTGCAGAAGATTACAAAGATCTTGTGGATTTGTATCGAAAGGTATTTGAAAAAAGAGGTCATGAGGTAATGATAACAAACAATGGTGTGGAGTGTCTGAGCGTATACAAACATTACACAAGACAGCATGATGGAAAAATTAAGCCGTATTTTGATGTGGTTATACTAGACCAAAAGATGATAGGAATGGATGGGATCCAGACTGCAAAGGAGATACAGGGAATAATTCCTAAACAAAAAATAATCTTCATAACAGGTCATGGTGAGGAAGTATTGAAAAAACTCCCACAACTTTCAGAGAATCCACTAGTGATGAATAAGCCCTTTACATTACAAGCGTTACTTACAGAGGTCGAAGGATTTGCAGTTACCAAATTTCGTGAAATGATAAAAAACCGCCAGATAGCAACTTGATTGCTTCTGCAGATACAGATAGCATCAGTCCTGAAAAGAGAATCAGCAAGTCAAGCCTTGTTTCTAAATTTACAGGTTTTTTCAAATCGTTACTAAACAGCGACCCTTCAGGCCAAAACCTGAGGTCAAAATTCGCCTTTTTGATTATTATCTCATAATAATCAAGGTTGTAATTTTCATAGCTAGTCAAACCAAACCGTCCTGTCTATACCCCGTTATTTTTAAGTAGGGCGCACTAAGGATTAACTCCAATGGTTAGTGGTTTCCAGATTAGAATGAATCGCATAATGCGAAATGGTAAGATGTTGTGCATCCCTATGGACCACGGAATATCAAGCGGTCCCCTAAAGGGAATTGAGGATCCTTATTCTTTGATATACACATGCCAGAATTTTGGCCTTACATCGGTTATAATCAACAAAGGAATTTTCAAGAATTTACCCAAGCCAACCAAGATTGGATTGATAGTTCATTATTCTGCCAGTACATCGCTTTCCATGTCTCCAAACAGAAAGATGGTCATTGGTACAGTTGAAGAAGCGATGCGGCTTGGAGCAGACGGTGTATCTTTGCACATAAACGTTGGCGGAAAAGAGGAACCAGAAATGCTAGAACAGCTTGGAACAATAGCAGATGATTGTCACAAGTGGAGCATGCCATTACTTGCAATGATGTACCCAAGAGGAGAGAATGTAAAGAACCCACATGACCCTATAATAGTTGGACATGTAGCAAGAATTGGTGCAGAATGCGGGGCTGATATAGTCAAGACACTGTACACAGGAGATGTAGATTCATTTTCTAAGATAGTAAAGAGCACTCCAGTTCCGGTTGTAATTGCAGGCGGTCCAAAAGCAAAGACCGACATGGACATACTAGAAATGACAGAAGAAGCGATGCAGGCTGGTGCCAAGGGAGTGACATATGGCAGAAACATCTTCGAACATGCAAGCCCATCCAATATGACCCATGCCCTTGCGGCAATAATATTTAGAAAAGAGACTGCAAAGGAAGCTGTAAAGTATCTTGACAAAAAGTAGAGAACTCATCATAGCTCCCAAGGTATCAAGGAGCCATCTTGCCAAATTTTTAACCGATATTGAAAAGGAGGGAATCAAGATTGTAAACGTAGACCCTTCTATTCTCAAGAGATCAAAGACAAAACTTGCTACAATTTACACAGCACAGAATGCAGACTATGTCATTGTAGACAAGATATCCAAAGCCAAGGGAAGAAAAGTTGGTATGAAATTCAGGGTGCTTTCAAACGCAGACATTGAAAAGATACTACAGTTTTCAAAAGAGGGGCTTGACTTTGTGGTAATCGAAGTAAAGGATTGGAAGATAATCCCGCTTGAGAACATTATTGCAAAATTGCACAAAATTCACACAAAGATATTTGCAATTGCAAACTCACCTGAGGAAGTCCGCAAGATGTTCTCCATATTGGAGATAGGCGTAGATGGCGTCATATTCTCCACAGGCTCTATAAACGAAGTAAAGGAGGCGCTTGTTTATCTTGGGACAAGAAGTTTTGATCTCAAGCCGGCAAAAATTTTGGAGATAAAGGAGGTTGGAAATGGTGAGCGTGTTTGCGTAGATACAGCTTCTATGCTTGGACGCGGAGAAGGAATGCTGATAGGAAGCAAGTCTAATTTTTTATTTTTGGTTCACAATGAATCTATCGGTTCTTCTTTTACATCACCCAGACCGTTTAGGGTAAATGCTGGCGCTGTCCATTGTTACACATTATCACCTGATGGAACCACCAAATATCTTTCAGAACTTGAGACAGGATCAGAAGTGTTGGTAACTGATTCACACGGTAGAGCTCGAAGAGCTACTGTTGGCCGCTCAAAAATAGAGAGTAGGCCAATGCTCATGATAAAAGCTCAGATAGATGACGAGGTGGGGGGCATAATTGCGCAAAACGCAGAGACGATTCGATTTGTTCGTCCAAATGGCCACCTAGTATCTGTGACACACATTAAGAAAGGAGATACAGTGCTTGCATATGCCAAGCCAGCCACTGGAAGACACTTTGGCATGGAAGTTGACGACGAGTACATTGTAGAAAAATAGGGCAAAAATTAGTCACAATCTAGGCACGACAAGATCGCAAATATGGATAAATCTAAATGTCAGACCGATCAGGATCGAAATGTCAGGGGGACATCACGCTGTACTCCCCGTTCGCGTGAAAAATCAGTTCCATGTCCCCTTGGCAATTAATTATCAGTATCAATAAGATAACATGGATATAACATTACCGCTTGAAATTTCCAGAAAGTTAGATCATTTTATTTTGTGACGATCAAAGTTTTAACATATACAAAATCCAGTTGTCGTATTTTGTTTATCAAATAACCAATATCCAATTTAGTTTGGGATTTGTCACATGGATTTTTAATACTAGTAAAAAACCAGATTCTCATCACGTTATTATAGTGAATTTGTCCTTCTTAGGCTAGTTGGCTATTCGTTGCAACATATGTGCACTGGAAATAGATGAAAAAGAACTCGAAGGCCACTTGGATACTCCACAGCACAAGGAGAACAAGTCAAAAATATCCAAAACAAGCGAGCAAGGTTCTGATGCAAGTGTTGTGAAGACATGGTATAGATCTTTTAACAATAATTAAACAAAGTTAATCATTACTAAAGAAAAAGAAGAAATTATTTGAATTTCTTTTTGATTTGAACTATCTCTGCCATCTCATCTTTGAGATGCTTTCTTAAAAGAGCCTCATGTTGTCGCTTGTGTTTCCAATAAAGATTCATCACGGATTGTCTTGAGCCGGCCCTCTTTAATGCAGCAGTGTAATTTCTATGGCTTTTTTCTACCTCTCGAAAATACGACTTGCTGTTTGTTGTTACCATGGATTGTTTGGCTAGACTTGATAGATAACCTTTGCTGTAGTAAGATCAAAATAATTAGGAATCAAGAGGTTCACGGAATTTCCAGTTGGGTACCAGCTGCATTTTTCGAAGCAACGAAGATTCAACTGTTCTCATTCTTGCTACCTTGGCATATTTTTCTGACTTGTCAACACCAATGTATTTTCGCTTTAGAAACCTAGCCATCTTTGTGGTCTGCCCACTTCCTGCAAAAGGGTCCAAGACCAGATCACCGGCATTACTGTAAAGCTGGATTAGTCGGTATGGAATCTCTTCCGGGAAGGCGGCAGGATGGAACTTTCTGTAGCTTGGAGGCACAGGCGCAATATGCCATACAGAATTTGCCACCTCCTTTTTCATGATATTGCCAATTTTGAGTCGGCTTTTCTTGTCCTTGATATTGTGAAATGGTCCCTTTCTTAGTATGATAATCTGCTCATGCATGATATTTGGATAATAATAGGTTGGATACGGATGTTGTACTGTTACCCGAAACCTCTTCTTTCCTCCGGTAACCTTGTTCCAGATTATTTCCTCAAAAAACTTCCATCCAATTTCATCTTTTGTCAGTTCAACTGAGAGCATTGCAGGTAGCGGTAGTTTGACTTTTCCTTCGATTATTTCATTTCCTATCACAATACAACAATAGCCTCCCGGTTTAGTTACCTGATACACCTGAGAGAACACTTGTTTCATTTCCTCAAGCCAACTCTCAACTGGAACACCGACAGTTCCACGATACCATTTCTGGCTTGTCTGGTGTTCATCATAATTTATGGCATTATGGTATGGTGGCGATGTTACAGTAAGTGATACTGAATTTTTTCCAATTTGAGAAAGGTCTCTTGAATCAGCAACAACAATGGAATTTAGTTTCCACACCATCTTCCTAGAGTGGTTTAATATTTATGGTTTGTAAAAAGAATCAACCGTTCACCAGTTTTACAAAAAAATAGATCAAAGAAAATCAACTAAAACATGTCTTGAAGAAAACATGTTTTAGAGTTTTAGGCATTTCTCTTTACTTCAATTTCTATGGTGGATACGTTTCTTGTCCTGCCATCCTGCGACTCTAGCTGTTCAGAGCTTATTTTGATCTCACCGACGGCATATCCGGATCCTTCTGTCCTTCTAGCAATTATTTGTGCCACGTCCACAGCTCGACCTATGGTAAGCCCTCTTGCTTTTATCAATATTCTTGGATTGTTAGCAAGCTGTATGAGCGCCGATGTCACATATGCCATCAAAGGCTTTTTTCCGATAAAGACGGTGTCTCTTGCTTCTGGTCTATTGTCTGTGCTCATGCCATCCCATTGCTTAGTCGTTTCATAAAAGTTTCTTTGTTCTGTCAAGGATAATTATATCCCAATGTAAATATACTAGTGAGATATACAAGCTCGTTAGATGCTAAATCAAAAGCTACGATTTGGATTGGCAGCAGCAATGTTGTCCGTCATAGTGATCTATGCAATAGCAGTACCATCTGCAAGTGCATTGACACCAAGAGACTTTCAATACCTAAACGACAATCACGTAACAGATAGGTCTTCAGGTGGACAGCACGTATGTGGAAACAGTCTATGTACACCACAGCAATGGTCAGCAATGCAACAAGCAATAGGCGCAGCACAGCGCGGTTCAGGCGAATGCTCCTCATTGAAACAGTGGGAAGCTTGCACACCATCAAACCAAACCAAATCAGGTTAGATAACAAGACAAACTAAGAATTGGCCAGTAAAACCTGCGTATCAATTGGCGCATTTAGCGTAGCAAAGCTTGTCATCGAGATGAAAAAAGCGCTGCGCAGATCGGATTATGCAGAACTAAGACTAGATTTTTTAAACCCATCCCAGATACCCGGTTGCCTGAACATAGTCAGGCCATACCTGAGAAGATGCATCTGTACGCTCAGACCTAGATCAGAGGGAGGCAAGTTTTCAGGCAGTGAGACAGAAAGAATATCAATATTGAAGCTAATCGCAGAATTTAATCCGTATCTTCTTGATGTAGAATACAACACACTGAGAAAAAACAAGGGATTTTACCAGTATCTCAAAAGAACTAGAGTAAACATATTGGTGTCATGGCATGATTTTTCAAAGACACCAAGTGAGCAGGCCTTAAAGGCAATGGCAAAGAAAATGTCAAGATTTTCGAAAAATGTCAAGATGGTCACTACAGCAAGAACAATTACCGACACACTACGTGTTCTCAGCCTATACAAAGATGTATCACATAGATCAAACTTGGTTGCTTTTGCAATGGGTGATTCTGGGAGAATGTCACGTATTTTATGCACTAGGCTTGGCAGTCCTTTCACATACGTCTCCCTAGGAAAGCCGATTGCTCCAGGGCAATTTAGTTTAGACGAGATGAAATCAGTATTCAGCTTGCAAAAATAATATTACTCCAAGAAAAGAGTTCTAACAATTACAGCTGGTTGTCAGAATTGTCAAGATGTCTTCTGATAAACAGGGACTCGGCCTTTTTTATTCTGACAGAGTCAGATACATCATGAGCCATGTCAACAAGATCACTTTTTGTCATATCTGGAATTACAACATCTTCCTTTTCAGAATCAATCTCAAACTCTAGGTCAGAAAGTATGTCTATGCTCTCATCAAGCATCTTGCCACATGCCTCAACAATCTCTCTAAAATCGTCTGATTCCAATACATTAGGAAGTTGTTTTTGGATTAATTAACTGATCCCTTACTGTTTCACAAGAAAATTTCACATACCCAGCCTTATTATAAAAGATAAGACAAGACAATTACATGAAGATAGGCCAGTTTTTTAACAATGTCCCAAGAAACGTCACCATACTGGCTATTGGAGTAACGGTATTACTTGGAATTTTTCACTTGATTCCGTTATTGATACTGGTATGGATTGTTGCCCTTGCATATATCACGATATACCAATACAAGTCATCTAAAAATACTGGAACCAATTTTGTCTGCCTTGACTGTGCTACAATCCATCAGGAAAATAGCTGTCCTAAATGTGGTTCCAAACTGAAGAAACTCTATTCCAAAACAAACAGCTATGGCGTTTGAATGCCAACATATCTTTACCAAACCATCTACCCTTAAATCTTGATGCAAAGGAACTAATTTTCAATGACAAGAACTTATGCCATCATAGGTGATCCAATTGACCATTCACTGTCACCTGCACTTCATAATGCCTCGTTTGCGTTTCTTAGGCTTGATTGCACTTACATAGCATACAGAATACCAAAGGGAGATCTAGACGCGTCCATTGCAGATCTCAAAAAGATAGGCATTGCGGGATTTAATGTCACCATACCGCACAAGGTGGACATGATGAGATTGCTTGATGAAGTTGATGAAGAGTGTAAGCGAGTCGGGGCAACAAATACAGTAGTCAATACTGATGGGCGATTAAAGGGCTATAACACTGATGTTGATGGCTTTCTTGATCCCATAAGAAAAAGAAAGATTGACTGCAAGGATGCAAATGTATTGGTGATAGGTGCCGGAGGAGCGGCAAGAGCCGTCATTGCCGGATTTGCAAAGGAAAAAGTTCGCAAGATAACCATTGCAAACAGAACACAAGAAAGAGCAAATGACATTGTGAACTTTGCAAAGCAATTCGGTTTGGAATCAGAATACATAGATCTGACACAGGCTGGCGAGAGAGCAGCAAGTTTCATGTTCATCGTAAATGCAACTTCGGTTGGCCTCAAGGGAGTGGGCTGCCCCATCTCAACAAAAAACATTACCCGTGATTCCATAGTTTATGATATTGTATACATGCCTGTTGAAACTCCGCTTATCCAACAAGCAAAAGAACAAAGAGCGGTCATCATATATGGATGGGAAATGCTTCTTGCTCAAGCAATGAAGTCTTTTGAGATTTGGATTGGCAAACCTGCATCATACGAAGCAATGAAATTAACTCTGCTTGGGAGATTTTAGAATGGTTCAAGTAAGAGCAAAAATGCACGGTGCAGTCTCCATAGTAAACGCCATTGCCACCGGTAAGGGTGCAACACTTGGCATATCACTTGAGATCGAGGCTCTAATCGAGGTAGTACCTGGAAAGGGAATAATTTTTGATAACAAAGAATCAAGCCTTAGCTCACGCCTCATAAGAAATGTAGTTGAGACATCTGTACCAAAATCTGAGCTGGAGAAAAATAAGATGAGAATATCAGTTAACACTCAGATACCATCAGGATATGGCCTGAAAAGCTCTAGTGCAATATCTTCTGTAATTTCACTTGCCTGTGCAAAGATTTTCAAACCAAAAGCAACTGACATTGAAATTCTAAGGGATGGAGTTCATGCCTCAATCCAATCAAAGGTAAGCATTACAGGAGCATTGGATGACGCATGCGGATGCTACTTTGGAGGATTTGTTGTAACTGATAATACAAATATCAAAATAATAAAAATGGAAAAGGCCTCAGAAGACTTGTCTGCAATAATATTTATCCCCAAGTCTCGCAAGAGAGGAAACGTAAAGAAACTGAAAATTTTGCACAATGTATTTTCTCAAGCATGGAGTCTTGCAAACAACTCAGATTACTGGAGTGCAATGACACTCAATGGTCTTGCTACCTCCACCATACTTGGCTCTGATTCGAGGATCTTGTCTGAGTTGATGGAAAATGGAGCACTTGGAGCGTCTGTTTCAGGAAATGGTCCGTCCATTGCCGCGGTTGCAAAAAATGACAAAGTATCAAGCGTAAAAAAAGCATTTTCTTCTCTAGATGGAGCCATACTAGTATCACCCATCAATAACCAAAAGGCTGAAGTCCATGAAATGTAAGGTTGAAAAATCAAAATTATCTGGCACTATATCTTGTCCGCCTAACAAGAGCTACACGCATCGAGCTGTCTTTCTGGCATCACTTGCGAAAGGAAATAGTATAATTAGAAATGCACTGCTTTCCCGCGATACCATTGCAACAATCAACGCATGTAAGGTCTTTGGTTCCAAGATAACAGTTGACGATTCAACTGTCAATGTAGAAGGCACCGGCAACATATTTCCTATTGGAACAGACATAGATGCGTCAAACTCTGGCACAACAATTAGGATATCAGCCGCCATAGCTTCACTTTCGGATACCAAGATTACACTCACAGGAGACTCTAGTCTCAGAAAGAGACCCATGCAACCACTTCTTGATTCTCTTGAAAAGCTTGGTGCAGAGTGCACGTCAACTAATGGAACTGCTCCAATTACTGTAAGAGGAAGGATACACGGAGGCAACACGTCGATATTTGGCTCAGTTTCAAGCCAATTCATATCAGCACTTTTGATTGCAGCTCCTAAAACTGAACAAGGCATCACGCTTGATATTGAAGGCGAGCTTGTTTCAAAGCCATATCTTGACGCAACCATTGCAATCATGGAAAAATTTGGCGTCAAAGTAAATACCAAGGCGCCATACAAGAAATATGAGATACCAAAACAGAACTATAACCCAACAGATTTCACAGTTCCTGCTGATTTTTCCAGCATGGCGCTTCTTCTTTCTGCCGCAGTACTAGTTGGAAATGACATGACAATCTCTGCTCCTGTTGGTGATTTGCCGCAAGGAGACAAAAAGATGATAGCACACCTAGAAAAAATGGGCGTCAAAGTTTCCATAAACGATACAGTAACAGTGCATGTACCGCCTAAACTTTCTGGAGGAAGATTTGATCTATCAGATACTCCTGACTTGTTGCCCCCAATGGCAATCTTGGCGCTTCGAGTCTCAAGTCCAATTGAGATTTACAATGTAAAACATGCAAGATTCAAGGAAACAGACAGAATTGCCATTTTAGCAAAAGAGTTGTCAAAGATTGGAGTTGGTGTCACAGAAAAAGAAGACGGATTAATTCTAGAGGCGCCAAAATCCCCCCATGGAACAGAACTTGATTCTGCAGATGATCACAGGTTGTTTATGGCATTTTGTATTGTAGGTATGTTTGTAGGAGATTGTACTGTAACAGACCCCGAATCCGTAGATGTTTCATATCCTGACTTTATCAAGGAGATGAATAGTATAGGGGCCAAGATTTCCTAGTCTTTCTTGGATTTTTGTATAATCTCATCCCAGAGTGGTTTTGGAACAGGCATTACAGAAAGTCGTGATATTTTTACTAGTTCCCAGTTTTTAAATTTAGGATCTTTTTTTATCGCCTCAAGGGTTACAGTATTTTTCAGTTTTGAAACTGGTCGCACATCCATTGCAACAAACCTTTCATCATCTTCTTTTGGATTTGGATATGGATTGCTTGTAATCTCTATTATACCGATGACTTGTTTCTCGTCTCCCGTGTGATAGAAAAATGCCTTGTCTCCCTTTTTCATTGCGCGAATATGCTTTAGTGCTAGATTATTATGAACTCCGTCCCAGACAGTTTTTTTCTCTTTTTCCAGCAGGTCGTAATTGTACGTTGTAGGTTCCTGTTTTACAAGCCAATAATTCATGAACTTGTCTTGGGTTAAGGGATTATAGATTTTTCTGATACAATTCTTTTTTCATCAAATAAAACAGAGATTTCTTGTCCAGAAAACTTGCCTCAAGTGAAATTTTTTCCTGTGCAAAGACTTGGACCCTCTCACAGTCCAGTTCATGTGCTCTATTTCTAACATATTTGAGAATTTCCATCATTCCATCTGCCGTGCCGTTTACAAATCCAAGTTGGAACACTTGAGCAAAATCATTTGACCTGTTGTATATCCCCACGGCTGATGTTTCTCCTTTTTCAGTAGACACTATGACTCTTTTTTGTTGCACAAGTTTTTGGATTTCTGTATCGTCAAGAGAAAACCATTTCCACGAATCAGCATATGTTGACGAATCAATGATATCATACAGTTTGGTTGATGTGGTTGCAATTGTGGCATCTGATTCTTGTTTTTGTGGGGTTGTAGAATAAAGCCTCCATTTTTCTTCTATGCCATACCCCATAGACTCTGCAAGATTTATTGACGGACGGTTTTCACTTTCAATTATCAGCCTAACTATTTTATTTTGTATGACCGATTCTGCATGGGTTAGCATCTTGGTACCAAATCCTTTTTTGCGATACTGCGGGTGCACCCTCATTCCCTCAATCCAGGATTCTCTCTCAAAAGTAGCTATATTGTATACCCCTACAACAAGACCATCGTCTACCAAGACATACAAACCACCTTTTGACTTCCACTTGTCCCAAACATCTGCAATATAGTCACCCCACGAAAACGTGTCTTTACAGAATATCAGTACATTATCCCTGTCGCTGTCTTGTGCACTACGTATTTTCACTATACAGATACATGAGAGCCAATTATCTAACTTTGTGTCGTACGCTGGTTTTTGACAAAACTCAAGTCCAGATTCCATTAAGGATTATAAGCATCTAAAAGAAAATTTTATCATGTCTTCAAGTTCTATCGGTCAGCGCTATGTCTTTACCAGTTTTGGCGAGAGTCATGGCAGGTGCATAGGAGCTGTTGTAGACGGCTGTCCTGCTGGATTGGAGATTGATGAAAAAGATATTCAAAAGATGTTAGACTTACGCAAGCCTGGCCAGTCCATCATAACAACTCAAAGAAAGGAGGAAGACAAGGTGGAAATAATTTCAGGTGTGTTTCGCGGATATACGACTGGTGCTCCAATTACTATGGTTATCTGGAACCAAGATCAACGCTCTCGCGATTATGAAAATTTAACTCTGAGACCAAGGCCTGGCCATTCTGATTACCCAGCATATGTCAAGTATAACGGATTCAATGACTATCGCGGTGGAGGAAGATTTTCCGGCAGGCTTACTGCAACATTTGTAATGGCAGGAGCCATTGCAAGGAAATTAATCTCTCAAACTCTTGGAACTGACACTTATTCTTACACTTGTCAGGTAGGCAAGATAAAGATGAATAGTCAAGCTACGTCAAAGATGAAGAACTCCATTTACAGCAACGAAGTAAGGTGCCCAGATACAAAGATGGCAGCAAAGATGCGAGCTGCCATACTTTCGGCAAAGAGAAGTGGCGACTCTGTTGGTGGAATTGTCGAATCCATTACTACAAATCTTCCTGTCGGTCTTGGTGAGCCAATCTTTGGCTCTCTAGAGTCAGATCTTAGCAAAGCATTATTTTCAATACCTGCAGTCAAAGGCGTAGAATTTGGTTCAGGGTTTTACGGATCAACTCTTCATGGTTCTGAAAACAATGATGAATTCATAACAAAGAATGGAAAGATAGTAACTAAAACAAATAATGCTGGCGGTATACTTGGTGGCATATCTACTGGCATGCCTCTAGTGCTTCGAGTGGCTTTCAAGCCTGCTTCATCTATTGCAAAAAAACAACACACTGTTGATGTCAAGACAAAAAAACCAGTTTCTTTAGTTGTTCAGGGTAGACATGATCCATGTGTTGTTCCAAGAGCACCGCCTGTAGTTGATTCTCTAGTTTCAGTAGTACTTGCGGATCATGCATTAAGGGCAGGTTTCATTTCTCCAGTCATTCGATAAGATATGGCAGATATTGACGAGTTGCGCGACAAGATAGACAGAATAACATTTGACATACTAAAATTATTAAAAGAAAGAATCGATATAGCAAAAGAAATCGGCAACCTGAAAAACAATCTAGGACTAGGAGTGACAAACGAGGAAAGAGAGAATCAGCTTCGAGTCAAGGTCATATCATTATGCAAAGAGATTGGTCTTGATGAAAAAACTGGCTTGACAGCATTAAACTTTCTGCTAAATGAAGCTATCAAGGTACAATCAACAAACAAGCAAACTCATCTTTCAATATTTTCAAAAGCAAAGGCACTAGAAAAACAGGGCAAAAAAATAATTCACATGGAAGTAGGCGAACCAGACTTTTATCCACCAAACATAGTCAAGATGGCGCTCTCACAGGTATATGACATGGGATACACAAAATATGGAGACGCAAAAGGAATGGCAGAGTTTCGTGCGTCTCTTGCAAGTTACGTTACAAAGAGATTTGGCTCCAAGACAGACTCACAAAACATTCTTGTCTCCCCCGGTGCAAGATTTTCAGTCTTTCTTGCAATCTCCACCCTGCTAAATCCCGGAAACGAAATGATAGTTATAGAACCTGCATGGCCAGCATACAGAGACAATGCTCTAAATTCTGGAATAAAAGTGAGGACTATCCAGACAAGTTTGGAAAACAAGTGGGAGCCCAAAATTGAAGACATTGAAAATGTAATCAACCAAAATACAAAGATGATAGTCCTAAACTATCCAAACAACCCTACCGGAAAGATATTGCCAGAAAAATTACTAGATCAAATAATGCAGATTTCAATAAAAAATGGCCTTTATGTGCTAAGTGACGAGATCTACGCTTCCTACGCGTTTAAGAATTGGAAGAGCGTGCTTTCCTATGAATACAACAAATCAATTGTAACCCAGTCATTTTCCAAGTCTCATGCCATGACAGGATTTAGGATAGGATATGCCATCTCAAGCCCTGAGATAATAGACAAGATGTCAAGATTGCAGGCATTGGCCCTGACAAACGTGTCAGAGCCAATCCAATACGTAGCCATGAAGGCACTTGAATCAGATACCACCGATAATACTAAAACCATCAAAGCTAGACTAGATACAGTGGTAGGAAAAGCAAAGGCAATTGGACTGGAATTTATAGAACCGGACGGCGCAATGTACATCTTTGCCAAAGTCAAAAAACACCAGTTTGACTCGGTCGAGTTTACAAACAAGCTTTTAGATCATGGCGTTGCCATAGCCCCTGGTGAGGGATTTGGAAATTATCAAGGATTCATCAGAATATCGGCTTGCCAGCCAGAAGAAACACTTAACCAAGGACTGAAGATAATAGAAGAAGTAATGAGGATGGAAAAATGAAGAAGAAAATAGCACTAATCGGTTCAGAGGGTCAAATGGGTAAATGGTTCACAAAATACTTTCTTGAGAAGGGTTTTGAGGTAATTGGTTTTGATTCAGAAAAAGAGATCCAGAACAAATCCGTTACAAAGGCACAATCCCTCGTTGGCGCCATCCTGCCTGCTGACTATGTTATTCTTTGCATTCCGGTCAAGCGCACACCAGAAACCATAAGACTAATTGCAAAAGAGATGAAAAGAGAGTCCTACCTTATTGATATCTCTTCGCTCAAGCTAAAGACTGCCGCAGCACTATCAAAAATTCCAGACAAGGTAAGTCCAATTTGCATTCACCCCATGTTTGGCCCTGGAACAAAGAAGCTAAAGGGCCAAAACATAATATCCATTCCGATACGTGACGCAAAAAAGGAACTTTTAGTGGCAAAATCTCTGTTCCCTGAAGCAAGTTTTGTCCAGATAGATGCTGCAGAACATGACAAAAAGATTGCAATAATACTAGGCATGACACATTTGGTCAACTTGGCTCTTGCAAACATACTTGCAAAAGAGGAAAACTTTACTCTAGTTGAAAAAATGTCTGGCACTACATTCAAAGCACAAAAACTTCTTACTGCAGGAATCATGACAGAGTCACCAGAGCTTATCGAAACCATAATCTCAAATCCAGAAATCAGAAGATATGCCGAAGAATTTTGGAAGGACATAGGTAGAATGCTCATCTTGGTCCAAGAAAATAGAACAGAAGAGATTCTCAAATATGTAGGAAGTGCAAAAGAAAGACTTGCAAAGAACATAGATATGGAAAATGCATACAAAAAATTAGTATCTATGGTAAACGCTGTTGAAAAATAGTTGAACTCGACAAGAATTATTACTGCCTTTTTAACTCATGACGGCAAATATCTCATCGTAAAACGAAGTGATAAGGTAAAATCAATGAAGAATCTCTGGGCAGGAATATCTGGAATCATAGAAGGAAACGAAGAGCCACTTTACAGAGCAAAAATGGAAATATTCGAGGAGACAGGTATAACAGAAGACAAGCTGAGTCTTCTCAAATCCACACAACAAATTCAGGTGGATTCACAGTACGCAAACCACGAGTGGCTTATCTATCCATTCTTGTTTTCAGTACAAGATCCCAAGGTCACGCTGAATTGGGAAAATCAGGAATACAGATGGATAAGCCCTTCAGATCTCTCACAATATCAAACAGTTTCAAGCCTTGACAAGGTTTTAGCTGGCTTGCTGTAGTTTCTCTTCTTCCTTTACTTCATCCGTCTTGGTATAGCGCTGTTGTGGCAGCATTATGTAGACACATGCACCACCACACATTGTGCAAGGCACAGTGTTTCCCTTGAGCTGACCTGTTCGTGCATGTATTCGCGCAGCCTCTTCTGGATCAATTGATAATGCAATTTGTTTTTCCCAGTTGAGTGTTCGTCTTGCTTCTGTCATTTCCATATCCCACTTGATTGCCTTGTCGCGTAGCTTGACAAGGTCTGCAGCATGTGCGGCAATTCTATATGCAATCAATCCTGCCTTTACTTCTTCAGCAGTAGGTAAGGCCAAGTGTTCTGCTGGAGTAAGATAACACAACAAGTCCACTCCTTCGCTTGCAGATATGGCAGCCCCTATTGCACTGGCAATATGATCATGCCCAGATGCCACATCAGTTACAAGTGGACCCAGTACGTAATATGGGACATCTCCAATCAAAGATTTTGCAAGTCTAACATTTGCTGCAACTTCGTTTAGCGGTACATGCCCAGGTCCCTCCACCATTACCTGCACATCTTTCTCGTGGGCTCTTTTTGTTAGTCTTGACACGTTAATCATTTCCTGAACCTGTAATTCATCATGCGAGTCAAGTATAGAACCAGGCCTCAGGGCATCACCCAAGCTAAAAGTAACATCATATTGCCTTGCAAGTTCTATCAGATAGTCAAAGTGCTCATAGTACGGATTTTCCTTATCATATTTTAGCATCCATGCAGCGGTAATAGTTCCTCCCTTGCTTACTATTCCCCCGTGTCTTTTTACAGCCAAAATTCGTTTTGCTATATCTTTTGTTATACCAGAATGTATCGTAGTGTAATCTACACCATCTTTTACGTTGCGTTCAAACGCATTGAGAAAATCGTCTTCGGTGATATCAAGGGGGTTTTTGTGTTTTTCCACACCATAATTGTATGCCTCGTATACCGGTACTGTACCAAAAGTTATAGGGGCTACCTCAAGCAAAGCCCTTCTGAAAAGGCCCACATCGCCACCATCGCTCAGATCCATTATGGTGTCTGAATGATATTTTACTGCAACCTTGGCCTTTTTTATTTCGTCATCCAAGTTTTGATTCAAAGTAGAATTTCCAATATTGACATTGACCTTTGTTTTCATTCCCTTGCCAATACCAACCACGTGAATCTTTTGTGGCCTGATATTATTGTGAGGAATGATAATTGAGCCGTTTGCTATTTTTGGAATGAGCCAGTCTAGAGTTACATCTTCATCTGATGCTACTGTTTTCATTTCTTCTGTGGCAATGCCCCTGCGGGCTGCGCTCATTTGTGTTCCCAATTTACCTTTTTTACCAATCAATTGAATTTAAACGTGAGTTTCCCTTGGTGATATCATGAATGTATTAACAATAGCAGGGTCTGACCCATCTTCTGGCGCTGGCGTTCAGGGAGATATAAAGACATTCGCTGCTCTTGGAGTACATGGACTTGGGGTAGTCACTGCACTAACAAGTCAAAACTCTTCCAGATTTTTCAAGTCAGAGGCCGCATCATCTGAAATTGTCAAGAGTCAGATAAAAGCAGTGCTTTCAGATTTCAAGATCAATGCAATCAAGATAGGTATGGTATATGACAAGAAAACCATAAAAACAATTCACAGTGAGCTGAAAAATATCAGAATTCCCATAATTCTTGATCCGATTTTTGAATCAACCACCAAAGGAATACTGCTTCAGCCAGACGCTTTTCCTTATTTCAAAAAATTACTGATACCTCTTGCACATGTTATCACACCAAACATACCAGAAGCAGAAAAAATCACTGGCATGAAGATCAATTCATTAAATGATGCAAAAAGGTCATCACTGAAGATACGTTCCATGGGTGTAAAAAATGTGGTAATAAAAGGCGGCCACATACAAGATGACAAGGTTACCGACATTCTACTTGAAAACAAAAAATTTTACATGTTTTCCCAAAAAAGAATTCCAAGGGACAACCATGGCGGCGGATGTATATTTTCTGCAGCACTTTGTGTAAATATAGCTAAAGAAAAGAGTATTTCAGAATCTGTCCAACTTGCACAAAAGATCTCATCTGAATCCATCAAGAATGCAACAAGAGCTGGACACGGTCTTGCAATTGCCATACAGAAAAACTCAGATGTCATAGAGGGCGAGCTTTCCAGCGCAATAAACCAGTTTGTGCATATAGAGAAAATTTACCAGTACGTGCCAGAGGTACAGACAAATTTTGTGTATTCCAAGCCTCGTCCAAAATCTATTTTAGACATACTTGGGCTGGAAGGACGGCTAGTTAGAACAGGAAGATCAGTCACGGTGGCAGGGGCACTCAAGTATGGCGGTTCAAGGCACATAGCCAATGCAGTTTTGGAAATGGCAAAAAAATTTCCCACAGTAAGATCTGCTGTGAATATCAGATATGACAATAAGACAATCAAAAAAGCAATTACAAAAAGATTTCATGTTGCTTATTACGACAGAGCATTAGAATTTCCTAGTACCAAAAATATTGAGGGAAAGACAGTATCATGGGGAATAAAAAATGCAATCAAGAAACTAAAAAGTCCTCCAGATATGATATGCCATAAAGGAGATCTTGGAAAAGAACCAATGATCTTAATATTTGGTAAAAATCCCAAGGATGTCTTGATAAAGCTTGGCAAGATTAGGTAGAAGAAGCTCATCCTTCAAAATAAATACTAGATTCTTAGACTACATTTCATGAAGGCTGTAATTTTGGCCGGTGGACTTGGAACAAGGCTCCAACCTTACACGACATTTCTGCCAAAAGCTATGCTTCCACTTGGCGATAAACCACTCTTAGAGCACTTGATTGAGTGGATAAAGAACGGTGGTGTCGATTCGTTTGTCTTGTGTGTTAGTTACTTGAGAAGAACAATAGAAGACTATTTTGAGGACGGAAGTAGATTTGGTGTAAAAATTGAATATGCAGTTGCAAATAGACCTCTGGCAACAGCAGGCCAATTGAAAACTGCGCAAGAGTTTATCGATGATACTTTTGTTTGTGTATATGGAGATTCAATTTTTGATTTTAGTTTGAAAAACATGATTGAGTATCACAGAAAGAAGAAATCATTTGTAACTATGGGGTTATTTGAATACAAGACCAAACTTCCATATGGATTCATAGAGATGGACAGAACCAACCGAGTCAAGGTATGGAAAGAAAAGCCCGAGGTTAGCGGAAATATCAACATCGGGTGTTATGTCATGGAACCAAAAGTTTTAGATCTAATTCCAGAAGGCAAACCTTATGGAATGGACCTTGTTATTCGTAGTGCGTTAACCAAGAAGAACAGGATAAGTGGGTATCCGATTAAGAAAGGCTTTCTCGATATTGGAGACAAGTCCTCATACCGTCGTGCATACCAACATTACTTGGAAAAACTTGGCCAGATCTAGTCCTAAACCATGACTGAAATCAAGATACGCAAGATTCAGAAAAAAGACATCTCCAATGGGTTTTTGCACTCGCTTGACTCCCTTAGGAAGGCAAGTGATCTGAATACAAAAAAAGCGCAGTCCATATTTGACAAGATTTCTTCGAACCCAAACGAGGCGATATACGTCGCAGTAATTGATTCAAAAATCGTAGGAGCTGCAAGCATCATAATTGAGCAGAAATTCATTCATGGTGGAGGAAAGGTTGGTCACATAGAAGATGTGGTTGTTGCAAAGGAATTCCAAGGGAAAGGAATTGGCCAAAAAGTGGTGCATGCATTACTAGAATATGCACAAAAACGAGGCTGTTACAAAACCATTCTTGACTGTACAGATGATCTCATTCCTTTTTATGAAAAATTAGGATTCAAGAGACATTCTAATGCAATGAGATTTGATCATCTGTCAAAAATATAATCTCTTTTTGGTTGTGGCTTTAAGCGAAATAGGAGGCCACCTACTATCATGACAGGTATTGATACTCCCATGAATATTGTTGGAACAAGTTGAAGTTCTTCAACCACGTATCCTTGGGATATATGTGGTATCAACGTATTAGTATAATTCATTCCAAGCAGTGTCACAACTCCTGCTGCAATTATAAGAGAACCGCAGAGTCTTGAGCCATATCTGCGTGCCAATAAAAATGACGAGCCTGCAAGTATCAATGCAGGTCCACCGCTGATTGCGAGAAATTCTCTAACCATGGATGAAGGATCAATATCATATGACGGGTTAAGTAGGAAATGTGCAATTGATATCATTTCAGCTGCAAACAACACAAACATTACCAAGCTTGCCAGAGCCACCCATTGTTCAACTGCCATGCATATTCTTGGTTTATTTCAATAAATAAACCAAATGATTGGCTACACTATTCCAACTAGACCTGCAAGTTCTTTTCTGCAGGATGACCCAAGTTCTTCTGCAGCCTTTTCTGGAGTTATTTTGTTCAAGAAAACACCATATCCCCTTTCAAGACCTGACCAAGAATCAGATTGCGGATAAACTTCGATGTGCCAATGAATCTGTCTGTTATTTTTCTTTTCTGGCGATAGATGAAACACCATGTTGTATGATGCACCCTTCATCGTGTTGGCAAGGCCTCCAAGCGTAGCACGCAAGATCAAAGA
Organism: Nitrosotalea sp.; assembly: GCA_050749105.1. Lineage (GTDB taxonomy): Archaea > Thermoproteota > Nitrososphaeria > Nitrososphaerales > Nitrosopumilaceae > Nitrosotalea. The sequence goes on from JBOGQT010000076.1 coordinate 23,104, forward strand.
CAAGTCGTTTATCTCTTTTTGAGTTATTTTCGAAAAGCTTGTAGCGTGTTTTTTTGGGTATATCCAGAATTCATACGGATGAGATGGAGCCCATGGACAAAATGCTATGAATCCCTCAGTCTGCAGTATCTGCCTTGGCCCTCCTGTTTCAGTGCCCACAGCCTGGCACATTGGGCACACGCCCTTTTCATTTAGAATCTTGTGTGCAGCTTCTGCTTCCTGTTCTATTACAGGTGGAATTGTAGAGAATGTAACTACGTTAAGATGTGGATGCATGACATTACTGCCAGCCTCCTTTCCATGATTTACATATATTGAGACATAGGTAACTCCTCTTTGGGTGTATAACCACCTAAGTCTATCCTGGATTACAACCAAAACATTAGACCACTGTTCTGTAGGTATGCTTGCAAGTGAATCCTTGTGCTTTTCAGATGCCACTACAATATAGTGATAACCATAAGCTGGTTCGCTGTAAAGCGGTCTATCGCTGTAAGAATTCTCTGATGTGGTTGCAACCACCGGGTTCTTGCTTTCAAAAACTCTAACAGACCAGTCTTTTACATAGTAATCTTCTGAATCTTGTAGTCTTTGCAACATTCCATCTTTTGCAACAAGCGACAGTGATGACGGGTTTGTCATTGATTCATTTCCAGGACAGTATGGACATTTCTTAGAATCACCGGCATTATGATCATCTTGGGAAACAATTACAAATCTATCAACAACATAGTCTTTACGAAGATCCCCCATTACTGTTAAACTCCTGATCTGCTAATTTAAAACCTTTCCAATGATCGGAAATCATGCAATATCAAGAGATCTCATGAAACATGAAATGACCTCTTCTTGTTTGAAAATATCTAGATAAACAAGTGTAAATCATGCAGATAATACATCCAAGAATTTTGTGATTTCAAGATGATCTGGAAAGTCAGATAGTTTTTCTTTAATTGAATCCACTAAAAATTTGTAAGAATTACCGTAGAGTTCTTTTAGTGTTTCTCGAAGATGTTCTGGATATTCATAACAATCAGGTAGTTTGAGGTTATATTTTTCATCAAGAAGTTTTGAGACCTCGGTGTATCTTCTAGAATCTATATCTATGAGAGTTTTTCCAATTGCCAAAGTGACAAGGTTTTTCTTCATATCAAGATCATTGCAAGTCATTACAGCATATCACGTCTATGTTTTCTACAATTCATAGATTTTTTCCACCACATTCTTACTGCCCATATCAATAGATTTCTCATCGGTCATATCTGGAAATGGCATAGTTTGATACATTCTATATCATATAGTGCTTGATTATTGATATTATCCCGTATGTACTGGACAAACAAACTTATCACAAATACACAATTCATAGAGATTAGCAAAAATTACGCTTAAATTGGAATAAAATATCTGCAAAATTAATGTCTACTGAATCATTAAGAAAAGATCATGCGCTAATCGAGAAGGTATTAAAAGCAATGTGGGCAACGATTCCACTTTTACAGAGTGGAAAAACAATTCCCGAACCCATAATCTTACAAGTTATTGATTTTACAAAGAACTTTACTGATATATGTCATCATGGAAAGGAAGAAAATTCTCTCTTTCCGGAACTTGAAAAAAAAGGCATGCCAAAAGATAGCGGACCTATTGCAGTGATGTTAACAGAACATGCATTAACACGAAAATTAGCTGCAAGAATGGAAGAATCTTCGAAGACATATGTAAAGACAGGAGACTCTGCCCAGTTGGTTACAGATATGCAAGAATACATCAACCATGTTGTTCAACACATCTGGAAGGAGAACAATCGCTTGTTTGAGATGGCAGAGATGGCTTTGCGTAATGATACAGAAAGAGTAAGTCACGAACTTTCAAATGTGGAAGCAGAAAAACTCAAAGAGATTGGTAAGACAAGAGAATCTTACGAAAAACTTGCTGAAGATCTTGCAAAACAGTTTCCATTACAGGAAGAATAGAGATCTGTTGCAATAACATGAAACAACCAAAGAACTTTTCTACTACACCATTCTTGGAGAAATATGAAATCTACATACAGTACAAAACATTTTTGTAAACAAAATAGGATGGTCTTGACTTGGTAGTAAAAACTGGAGACAAGGTAAAAGTTGATTATGTTGGAAAACTCGACGATGGTTCAATTTTTGACAGTTCTGAAAATCACGGAAAACCATTAGAGTTTGAAGTTGGGTCAGGACATGTGATAAAGGGATTTAATGATGCAGTTCTGGGAATGAATGAAGGAAACGAAAAAGAATTCACCATATCTCCTGCTGAAGCATATGGACAGCACGATCCGACTCTTGTACAAAAGGTTTCAAGAGAAGTATTTCCACAAGAGGCAGAACTTGTAGCCGGATTACTTTTTGAAGCTGGTCTACCAACAGGCGAAAAAGTACCAGCAATGATTACTGAAGTTAGCGAGGGAACAGTCACGGTAGACTTGAATCATCCATTAGCGGGAAAGACATTAAAATTCAAGATAAAACTCAAAGAGATAGTAACATGGTCCTAATTTTTTTCACTGGAAATTAGAGCCTGTATTTTGTGTCTTTACCAAGATGGTAACCGGTTGTGATCGACTCGAAAAATCAAGGTTTATGTAAGATATGAAAAATCCGGAAGATGAGGGTGAATAAAAATTACAAATAATTCTAATGTTCACATTATCTATGTTTTACTTGACGGAATAGGAGACCTTCCTCATCCAGACCTGAAGGGAATGACTCCCCTAAGCTATGCCAAGACCCCAAACTTGGATAAACTTGCAAGAAATGGTACAATAGGCGAGGTAATCTCTGTGGGAAAGGGAATAGCACCACAATCAGACATCGCCGTCTTTAACATGCTAGGTTATAGATTTGTAAATTCAGAATATGTAGGAAGAGGAGTAATCGAATCCATAGGAATTGGAATTGATTTTAAAAATGGAGATTTGGCGTTACGTGGAAACTTTTCCACTGTAAATGATGAGCGGGTTATAACAGATAGAAGAGCGGGAAGAAAAATTGAGCGGGAAGATGCCGTGGCAATTTCTCGTGAATTGGAACAGAAGATCAAATTTTCAAATCCAAAAGCATCGGTTGCGGTATCACCAACTATAGGACATAGAGTAATAGTCAGAATACGATGCGATGGTGAATTCCTATCTCCAGATGTCAGCAATACAGACCCAGCATATGCAAGAATTGATGGCATGGGTGTTGCAAAAGCAGTCGGCGATTACCTGAAGATTGAGAAATCCCTACCCTTGAACGAATCTGTAGAAGCAAAGCTTTCTGCCTCTTTGATAAATGAATTCACAGAGCAGTCTCTTACCATTATGAAAAATAGTGAGGTAAACAAGAGACGAAATGCGCAAGGCAAGAAACTTCTAAATTCAATACTATTACGTGATGCAGGAAACAAATTCCCTAATGTCGTTCCAATAAATCAATTACATGAGATGAAATTTTCATGCATTGTTGATATGCCTGTAGAGATTGGTATTGCAAATGTACTAAAGATGCAGACATTTAGTGCAGGAGGCTTGACTGATTACGAGGAAAAGGCAAGGGTTGCAGCAAAGGCAATGGAGACACAAAATGCCATTTATGTACACATCAAGGGGCCAGACGAATTTGGCCATGATGGTGATGCCATTGGAAAAATGAAAAACATCGAGGAGATTGACCAGAGGTTTTTTGGTACTCTGCTAGACATAATAGACACCTCAAAAATATCAATTGTAGTATCAGGTGATCATTCTACGCCATGCATAAACAAAGGACATAGTGACGATCCTGTTCCGGTCCTTGTCTCCGGTGATTCGGTCAAAAAGGATGGGACTACAAGATTTACCGAGGAACAGGCAAGGAAAGGAAAGGTAGGGCTACTTGCTGGCGCAGACGTGATCAAGACAGCAATTAGCCTCATCAAATAGCAAAAGTACCTATATTTCCAGTTTTAATTATCTCACCAACTTTTTTCTTAAATTCATCGATATCTATTTCGTGGTATTTTCCTGTTGCAGTAGCAAGTTTTTCCATAGCGCGCTTCATAATTGAAATACATATCTCATTCTCATCCTTTTGGTAGTGAACTAACGCAGCAGCGGTGAGGATTATTCCTTGGTTAAGATCTTTTTCTCCCTCGTATGTTTTCTTCCATACACCTTCAAGAACTTCATGACATTCCCAGAATCTTTCGTTGTTGAAATAAAATATGGCGTCATCCAATGCCTTTTCTTTTTCCATCTTTTCTTCAACAATATGTCTGGCGTGATCAAGATTTCCAATTGGTTCTAGTTTTTCAATCAACGAATCAAAGTGTTCTTTTGCAATAGATACATCAAATTCCAAGTATTTTTTTGACACTCTAGTATCTCTAACAATAGCATCCAATTCTGAAGTTAGATGATCCGCTTTTTTCAGTAATGTCGATGCATCGTGTGGTAAATAACCTGAATTCTTGAGATGAATCATGTAACGATCCACACTCTACCGATACTCCGATTTCTTAAAATTGTTAGCTATTTCTCGGTTAAGATTTATATGAACTATTAAAAGGACTCACCATACATGTCCATGATTGAAGTCATACGTGATGTAAAGAATCCTCTACTCTCAAGAAGAGAGATTACGTGTACATTCAAAGGACTTGCAGGTAGACTCAAGAGATTAGAAGCTGCTGATATGATAACAAAACAATTCAACCTAGAAGGCAAGATTGTGATTCCAATAAATCTCAAAAATGACACTGGCAAACCAATGCTTTCAGGTACATTCTACGTCTATGAAGATGAAAAGTTGGCAAAAGAGCATCTCAAGGCAGCTGTATTCAAGAGATTAGAAAAGGCCAAGGCAGTACCAGCCAAAACAGAAGGCGAGGCTGCACCAGCTGAAGCCAAGCCTGCTGAAGAAAAGAAGGAAGAGACAAAGTAATGGCAGGCAAGAAAGGATCAAGCCCTTCTGTTTACAAATATTACAAGGTAAAGGGAGACAAAACAGAGAGATCTAAAAAAGAGTGTTCGAGATGTGGCAAGGGTGTCTTCATGTCAGAGCACAAGGACAGACGAACCTGCGGTAAATGCGGCCTTACCGAATTCACAAAATAATCAATACAGTTTCTTCTTTCGTAGTTTGGAAGCTCTTTGCTCTATTTGTTCTAGTTTTTGAGATAAGGTTGAATCAATCTGGGTCTTTGCAAGCACGTCTGCTGGAATCTTGACAGTGTTGCTGTCAAGTGCAATATTTATTGTAGGCAGTTTTTTTTGAATCCAGTTTTTTAGCACCTTGTCTTCTAGTTTATAGTCTCTAAATCCCTCTGGAAATTTCTTTGTTATATGCAAAAGCAATGTCTTGTCATCAAACACGGCCCGCGGCTCAAACAATCTTGTGGCATCAGCATACATGCTCTCAAAGAGGTTGCCTGAGATCTCATCTGAGACTATCTCCATCTTGGACATTCTTTTTATCAATTCCAAATAGTGCAAAAACTCGTGGGCAAGTATGGCATGTATTGTGCCTTTTAGCCCATAGGCAACAAGTGGCGCTGTGACTTGGATTATAATCTCTACTTTTTCATTTACAATTACAGGAAGTGTCCTTGCAAACAAGATTCCATAGTCAAATGAGCCAGTAGGCTGCGAGATTACAATCGAAGGTTCAACATATGCCACTGGGAAGTTTATTTTCGATGCTTTTTCTATTCTGCCTATTCCCTCAAGCACAATTCCAAACCTCTCCACAATTAGCGAGTGTGTCTTATCTGGCAGAACGCCGTTTTTGTGAGATTCGTTTACCTTTAACAGTGGATCCAATCGAAAAAAGATTGAATTTTACTATAATAAAACCTTGACACTGTTCAATCTTAGGATCTTTTGATCCAAGTCTAGCCTTTCTTTTTATAATGATCCAAAAGCTTCTCAAGAAATATGCTATTATCAAGTTGAGAGTTTGTTTTCTTTGCCTCATGTACTATCTTAAGAAATCTTACAAACGTTGCTTCTTTTACGGTAATTGTCTTGTATTCTTTGCGTGGCAACAACAATATGCCAGTGAGGCGTTTGATAAATCCTTCGTATAAATTTTATAGAAATATATTACAAAGTTTGCTCTAGAGTGGAAACGTAAGCAAAAATCAGTGCATGTACGGTATCAATGACCTTTTCTTCGCAGATATTCGATATCAACCGTCATTTTCATGATTGCAGACTCTAGTTTAGAAAAGTCTTCAAGCATCTTGTCACCTGCATTTGTCTTGTCTAGATTACACCTTATTTTCATCGTTGTTTTTGCCATATCATACAATGTAGGTATAAGATCAATAACAGATCTACTTTCTTTTGACCTAACCACAAGTCTACCATTCCTGCCTGATACGTGTTTGGCATGACCAAATTCATCATCTAACATTTCTTTTATAAACCACAATCAGTTAACATAAAATGTTTTGTACCGTACCATGAAAATGGTAATATGTGGTTTCATTTCCCAATTTTGGAGATCAAGTCTTCCGACTCAGATTATCCAAAAATTCTCTTACTGATTCGTAATAAGCAAATTCTCCCAAGATGGTTTTGATCGATTTTGTCATTACATCTTTGACATCATTATCGAAATTCGTCTCCAGAATTTTTTTCAGATATCTAGGATTGTCAAGACAGTCAAAGACATTAGCATTATAATCTTCCCGTAGCTTTGCCGTCACCTTGTCAAATATGGAATGACCCATGCTAAGTAATGTGCTTTCTATAGCAAGGCCAACGAGAATTCGTTTTGGTTTTTTGTCCAGATTATCAGTTGAAGTTTCTTCTACTTCATCAATTGTGATATTTTTCCGATGTTGTTTTCCTGTGATTAATTCAAGATATTGAAAGTTGCAAGAGGGATTGGAGCAATGATAATTTCCTGAGCCTAGATCGAATTCAATCAATTCCTTGCTACAATCCGGACAATGTATTATCATTTAATATTCCTCAGTACCGTACGGAATATAAGACATTATTTATGTATGTACCCATACAAATTCAGAATATCTAGGAAAAGTGTTTTTTGATATTTCCAACTTCTATCTTTATCCAGTTACAAAAGATCTGCCAAGTCATGTCATCGGTGTCATCCCACTTGAAAAACGTAAATGTTACACCAGTAGAAGTCTTTGAAAAAGGAATGACTCGAAGGTACGCCGGAGTCATATGTTGTTCATTTGGTCCTGCATAGATATCTATTAAGCCTGCTTTTGGATTGGTTTCAAATCTTAGAAAAACTTCCCCTATGGGTGTTACTGCCTTGTATTTTCCATTTACAATGATTAGTTCTTTTACAAACTGCGTGCTCCACTTTGGTAGATTTTCAATTTCTGATAGAAATTGAAATACTATGTCATTTGATACCGACACAACACATGTTTCTGTAACAGAGTCCAATATTGCTAATTTTTGTGAGATTTACTTTAATGTTATTCTTTGTGTGTTATATGGTCACATCACAGTATGTGGTATTATTCGTCATAGATTTCCACATCTAGCTATGTCTAGTTTTCTACTACAACTGGGTGATTGAATCTGACGCTTGTATTTCCAAATTCAAATCCTTTTTTCCTGCTTTTCATATGTAGTGTTTCACTATTCAGCATAAAACGCTTGTTGAACTGTATTAACTAACTATGTTAACTAAGAATTATTCCATTCATATCTCATAAGATCTAAATCTCAAAATTAGTTTTTACATCATTATCTTGTGGTGCTGTAGGAAGACTATCTTGTAACAGTTATCTTATGAAAATCAAACAATTTGCACTTGCAGTTTGTCTCAAGTATACTAGATACACTTGGTTCTACTTCTTGCCCTGCAACAAATCTTTTCAACGGGATTCCTCCGTCAGACTCCATCATAATTTTAAATGATATGTCAGATTCTCTCTTGAACTTGATGCCATAGATGGTCTTTTTGTTTTTGTAACCAGAGCTTTCGTACAGAACTATGTGATGTCCCTTGAGCCTTCCAAGGCCTTCAAGCAAATCAGGTGATATCTCATTTTCTGCCTCGATTTCCATCACTACCTCTGTGCGGAATCGCACAGGATCTGATGGAATTTTGACAATGACACGTAGTCCATGGATTGATACACCGTCCAGATCAATTTTTTTTGGGAGAGAAATACGCCTCTTGTGCGGGTTGACTAGTTTTACAAAAAACGGTCTACCATTACCCATAACAAGACTTGATTCGTCCTCACTTCCAATCCACGTAACCTTTGCCTGCTGTGCGCCAAATTTTTCAATCAGAAACTTGGCCACCTTTCCTTCAACACTGTTAAATTCTCGTATTCCATGAAAGTCGCAGACAAAACACCCTTTTCCTTCACACTGGTCACAAGGCTTCTGTTTTTGTGGCAAACCTCTGATGTTTTTTGTGTATCTTGCCTGCAACAATATGGCCTTTGGCTTTATCTCACAATAATCTTTTTTGAGATCAATTGTAAACACCATATCAGGATTCTGGTAATCTACTTTGACTCTTGCCTTTCTTGAGAATGATTTTCCCATCTCTCTTGTTATATCGCTTTTGATGCTTGTTATTCCGCGAAGCTTAAGTTTGGAGCGTATTACATCATCCCTATCATGAACGGATGGTTGTAATACAGCACCAATTAGGAACGTGGAAAATTGATACTCTTTGGATATCTCGATCATTTTTCTCACATGTAGATCAAGACTGGACATCAGGTTTTTACAAATGTAACATGTCTTTGGTTGTTTTTGCTTTAGCCTGTTTCTGATTGTATACCCAAGTCGCTTGTGGGATATTACGCCAAGTTTTTCTGCAAACAACCTGCCAAGGCAGTTATCACATAGTGGATGTTCTCGTAAAATTCCTCTGGCGCGTTCCATTACTATGGCTAGTTTTTTCTTGTCCACCAGACTATCGTAAATGTAGCATGTATTATTCGTAATTAGAAAGTGTATAGATTATGTCTATTTAGACTCGTGATTCTGCCAAAAACTAGTCCTCACTCATTTGAGTGGTCAAATGGCTCTAGTCTTGTGCACCTAATACGGATATAGTTTTTGTTGCGTTTCTTTATTGGTCACACTGATTGCTTTTGTTGGACAGGTATGAGCTGCATCAAGAATTTTTTGTGATTTGGCGCCATCTTCGTTTATTACTTTGGATTTTGGGTTGACGCGTACGTTTTTTTCTACGTGAAATACTTTTGGGGCTATGGTTTCGCAGCTACAGCATGCTATGCATCTTTCTGGATCGACCCGTACTGATACAAGAGTTTCTTGTTCTACTTCGATAGGTTCAGTGTCTACACTTACCTCGGCTCTTACTCTTTCATAATAATCCCAAAATACCTGCTCATATTGCTTCCAAAAGTCTTGATATGCACCCTCTGCATATTTTGTATATCTTGTCCAGTCTTCATATGGAGTCTTTTCTGAGTCTTTTGCACCCCAAGAACGTCGTTTTTTACCAAAATCATATTTCTCGTTTGAATTTTTCTCTTCATATTTTTGATGATTTGAGCTTGTACCAATGCTTTTCTTGTAATCTTTCCGTAGTGTCTGGTAGGCCTCTGATATTACCTCGAATTTCTTGCTATCTTGGTCTTTGTTCTTGTCTGGATGGTGCCTGAGTACCATCTTACGATATGCTGCCTTTACATCCTTCATGGATGCATCTTTTTGCAGCCCTAGTACCTGATAGCATTGGTAGCTATTCAATGCATAGGGTTAGTCAAACTAGTTTAATTGCTTTTTCTAACATACTCTAGAATCTTGTGGTTATCTTTCTGAATTATCCAAGGCCCATCTTGCGCAACATTCCCTGAAGCTGGCGTCCCTTTGATGCCTTCATCATGGTTTTTGAATTTTTGTAGGCCTTTAACAGCTCTTTTACCTCATGTTCTGGCCATCCAGATCCCCTGGCAATTCTTTTTACGCGTGATGCATTTATCAAATCAGGATCAGCCTTTTCTTCTTTTGTCATGGATTGTATGACGTATCTCCATTTTTCCATGCGCTCTTCTTGTTGTTCCAGCTGGTCTTCCTTTACCATTCCAGAAAAGCCAGGCATGTTTTCCATTATACTTCTCAGACCGCCTGCCTTTGTGGCCTCTTCTATCTGAAAATAGAAATCTTCCATGTTCATCTTGCCGTGGGATATACGTTTGAGCCTCTCCTCATTTCCCTCAGTCTCAAGCCTTTTTGCCATATCAAGCAGGGCCTGAATATCCCCCATGCCAAGGAGTCGTCCAACAAATCTAGTTGGTGAAAACTTTTCTAAATCGTCAATTCGCTCACCCGTTCCAATGTACATTATTCTTGCCCCAGTTGCAGCTGCCGCAGCAAGAGCTCCACCGCCCTTTGCACTAGAATCAAGCTTTGTTATGATTATACCTCCAACAGGAACAATTTTGTGAAATGCTTCTGCTTGATTGTAACACTGTTGCCCTATTGTGCCATCAATTATAAGCAGTGCCAAGTCTGGGTCTGCAACTTTACCGATTCTAGTCATCTCGTCCAAGAGATCTTTTTCTTCCTTGTGACGTCCTGCAGTATCAATCAGTATGACATCAAAGTTCTTTCCCTCAAAATACTTGAGACCATTTTTTACAATTTCAGGCGAGTCCTTGTTGCCTTCCTCTCCGTAGACTTCGACATTTGCCTTTTCACACATTGTCTTTAGCTGTGTCAGTGCCCCAGGCCTGTATGTGTCTGCACCAATAACACATACTCTATACCCTTGTTTTGTCAGATATTTTGCAAGCTTTGAAGTTATTGTTGTCTTGCCGCTTCCCTGAATTCCAAGCATTAACACACGATTCATCTTTCCCGGCTGGAAGGAGTATTCGTTCTCAGTTCCCAATAGTTTGGAAAGTTCATCATATAAAATCTTGACAATGTGATCTTTTCTCGAAAGCCCTGGAGGCGGTGTCTCTTGGAGTGAGCGCTCCTCCAGATTTTTTGTAATTTGGAAAACAAGTTTTACGTTGACATCAGACTGCAATAGTGCCCTCTGGATATCTTTTGATAATTCCTTGATTAGAGCCTCATCTATGGCAGAAGAGTTTACTATTTTTTTTAGTGCAGCTCTGAGGCCAGTCTTGAGGCTGTCTAGCATAATTCTTCCAAAGCAGCTTCGGTTATTTCAAACCTTCCTCTATATCCATCCCAGATCTTGTTTGATTTTATTATCTTTATACATCCAGAAAATAAAGGGCAGCCAATCACAAAAGTCTCCGCCTCCCCGCCCTCAAAGGACGCATTAAACCCAAATTTTGATGAAATCGCAATTAATTTTTCCACGTCCTGTATAGTTATTTCTTTTCCAAGCCAAGAATCGTCAAGTCCCTGTGTAGTAACGCTTGTAATAAGAAATTTGAATCCTGATTGTACCAGCTCGTGCAAGTAGTTTTTTTCATTGATATTCCAAAGTGGAGAAATTACATCAAGATTCAGGCTATGACAAATTGCTTCAAAATTATTTTTCTGAAAGACACTTCGTATACCCCCATGTACAACTCCCTCGATTCCAAACTGTTTCTTTGCAGTCTCCAATGCCTTTTTTAGCTTGATGACCTCGATTTTTGTCTCATCAGAATCCACGCTTGTAGTAATTTGTGGAATCTTCATCAATTTGGACTGGAGCTTGGTCATACCAATGTTTGGATGGTGTAACAGGTGACTCTCCTCAGATCTTGGAAATACAGTAATAAGACACGATACATCGTGACCTTCAGACTTTACCTTGTATATGGCAAACGCACTGTCCTTTCCTCCCGAGAAAAGCGATCCAAGTCTCAATTTGCAGCTTAATTGTACACGTGCAATTAACTTTTTTCCAACTCGGCTACCTTTTTGAGGCAGTTATCACACAAAGCCAAGTGATCTCTTAGTGTAACCTCCACGTTTGATGCAAGACATACGTGACAGAGGCCTTTCACATACCACATAACCAAGTCATCGTGTATAACTTATTCGAGAGAAAGCCTTTGGATGCTTCAATTACTCATAATCTTCATCATGATATGATTTGTCAGATGGCTTTTCTCATCATCATCAGCATCCGAATCTAGCTCTTGATTCGGACTATAATAGTTCTATCCATTACTTTCCAGTATTCAACATCTTGACCCTGGGCAACCTTGTCTGCTACTTCTTCTTCTATCTGATACACATCAAAGACCTCAAAGGTCTCAGAGTCCATCACCTGAACAACTGAATCAGTTTTTGATATGACAGAGCCTATCCTCTTGTCAATTAGAGGTACCTGCACCTGTGCACTCACAGGAGAGACGTGTGGATATTTTTTCTTGTCAAAGATACCGACAGCAACAATTCTTGCCTTTGCAGCTCCGTGCTTGCCTGGTTTGCTGGTATCATATTCCACTATCTTACATGGTTCTTGGCTTGGAGCATCTACTGGTAACAAGATATAAGATCCAATCTTTAGTCCACCAAGTTCAGAAGGCTTGCTCAATACACAAACAGGATTTGGCAGGTATATAACTTTTTTATTTTATTTTTTCTATAACAGAAAGGTTCAACAAATTGGTTAGTCGGATTCCTTTTCTTGCAACTTCTTTTCTTGTCTTTTCACAATACTTGTTGTCGCTCTGGTGTGTATTGCCGCTTGATACTTCAAAGACAACCAAGTTGTCAAAGTATGGAAAAGTAAACTTGGGAGTTTCTGTAGATGACATGTGTAGGCCCCCATATTCTGCCCGTCTTACCCTATTTCGTTTTCCCACTATCACTGCAAGATCTGAGAGATCAGATTCAGAATGTCCGTGATCAAGATAATAGACAGAAACAAGATTGAGTTTTTGGTCGTTGAATCTTTCAAAAAATTCTTCATGCCTTGAAAATACAAAGGTAGGCCTTTCCTGCTTGTACTTGTCGACTTCTTTTAGTATTGGCTGTTGATCGTGAAACCTTGCAAGAAGGTATGTGTTTGTGTGTGACGGAAAGTATGCGTTGCCGTCTTCTGAAAAAGTGGCAGTGACAAAATACATGTCATCAATGTAAGCAGATGTTTCCAGTGATTCTTTCAATTTTGAGTACTGTTCGTTGTGCAAATATGGTGTACATACATATCCTCCCCCCACAACCCCGGAACCAGACACGTGATCGGGATCAAACTACCTTCTTATATGTAGTTTGATCTGGCCCAAAATTTTTGAGATCTGTTTCAAATTTTGGGAAATATGCCACTGTTTTTCCTATCGATAATTATTTAATACGACCAAACTGGATGAGAATCGATGTCCCACGCTAGCTCAGCCTGGTAGAGCATCCGGCTGTAGTGGTTGGCTCTGGCTGACCGTCATCAGCCTATCAGGCTTACAGAAACCGGAGAGTCGCAAGTTCGAATCCTGCGCGTGGGACCATCATAAAATTCAAAAACATCGGGTTTACAGTATTACCAGTGTCAGAAGATTCAGGTTGGTCCTCTTTAGATGAAGTAGACCAAAAAATCATTGCAATTTTAAACAAGAATGCAAGAGCTCCATCCAAGGAGATTGCATCTGAGCTTAGAACTTCCGGAGTAGATGTTTCTGATAGAACAATCAGAAAAAGAATCGAACGACTTGAAAAGAGCGGAATCATAAAAGGTTACAAGGCAGTCTTGAGCGGGATCTCCATCACAGATGAATTTGAAGTGTTGTTTTTGAAATTAAAGATTGCACGTTCAATTAATACGCAAGTGGAATCGATAAGAGAGTTTGCAAAGGCTTTTTCAAACTATCTTTTTGTTGCAACGGTTGATGGCGATTGGAACATGTTAATAGTAATGAGACAGGACAGTGAGAAAAATCCTACATCAAAGATAATTGAAAAGTTCTCTGATCAAATTTCTGATTACAGAATAAGTGGTATTCATATAAAAGATGTCAATCTCTTGAACATGTCTCTTGTGCTTCTTACCTGATCCTGTTCTGTTCTGTGGTGTCAAGTGCATTTTTTAGTTCATTTATTGTAAACGGTTTTTGAATAAACGCTGTAGAGCCAAACCCAATTGTTTTTCTTACTCGTGGATCACTTTTTTCATCAGCAGTTATCAAAATGATGGAAAGATCAGGTTTTTTCTCTAATAATTTCTTTGCAACGGTATCACCAGTCAAGCCAGGCATCTGCATGTCAAGCAGTATTACAGGGTTTTGCGATTCATTAATTAATTTTGTAATAAGTGTAATGGCCGCATTTCCGTCATTTGTTATTTTTATGTCGTCATATCCAAGTTGTTCAAGATAACTCTTGAGCCTTAGCGTAATTGCGGGGCTGTCATCGACTACAACAATAGGCCTTTTCTCTTCAACAATCTTTGGTACGTGCCTTTTTGCCTCTTCTGACACCTTCATTGCCTTTTCTACCTGTCCTGACTTGAGAAAACATCTTGACGCACACTGATACGCATAGGACGAATTATTGTCTTTTTTTGCAACCTTGAGATAGTATTTTGCTGCCAAGTCAAGTTCTTCCTTGCTGTCCTTGCCCTGCTTTGTCTTGCATTCTGAAGCAAGAATGAGATATACTCCTGCCTTAAAGTCCTCGTTTTTCATCTCTTTTTGGGCAAGAGACATGAACAGGTTGTAAGCTGAAATGTTTTGATTATTTTTCATATATGTGCATGCCAAGTCAAATTTTTCAAGATTCTTGTCCAACGCTTGATCTAATACAGCACAAGATTATATTTTTTGAGTTTGCAAAAATACACGGTAAAACTCTTGACTTTGGTAGTCAAAAGAGCAAATCAAACAGATATTATAAAGACAAAGTTATTGATACCTAGTGACTGAGGAAAATACTAGTACCGGTCTTGCTCAGCCTCCGGTTAACGTTCTCTTTACGCCTCTTGACATATCAAAAAAAGATGTCTGGAGTATTGACGTCACTCGCATTTTGGAGATGCTCATTACCATTCTAAATCAGACAGACAAGAAGGATCTTAGGGTAGCAGGGATTGCGGCCCTTTCGTCAGCAATGATTCACAGGATGAAGGTAGAAAGCATATTTGCACTGCAAAAGGCAGCCATGGAGAAAAGACCTCTAAACCAGAGAGAAGATGTCGATATCGAGATAATAAACATGCCATATAGGCACGAATCCACATATCCTGTCACCTTGGATGAGTTACTCTCCGTGCTTGAGAATCTGATTGGAACGATTGCAAATCCGCGTTCAAGCCGTAGACAGATGGAGTTTGAGCCTGTTCAGGCACCCAACTTTGATGACTATTTCATATCACTTGAGAAGATAATTGGCCAGTATGAGGAGCTCATAATGAATAAGATTAGACCAACAGGATCTGGCTCCTTTAGGAATGTCACCTCAGGTCTTGAGACGATAGATGTTATCAGGTGCTTTTTTGCAATTCTCTTTTTGGCAAGAGACATGAAGGTAGACTTGGAGCAGACAGAGGACGATATCGTGATATCTCTTGCAAAGTAGAAGTTTACAAGTGAATCAATTGTCAATAGGAATTTCATTTAAGTATGTTCCAACCTCTCTTTTTGTGTAAATGGGAAAGGTGGAAGATGACGATGCAGTTGCCAGACTAGAGGCCGCGCTTTATTCTGCAGGAAGGCCGCTTACAATTGAAGAATTGATAAAGGCATCTGGCACCGAATCAAGGACCAAGACGCTTGCAATCATGACAGGCATAGTAAAAAAGACAAAGTCTGCCTTTACGGCAATAGAGATAGCGTCACTTCCTGACGGTTCGTATGTGTTTCAGCTCAAACCTGAGTATAATACAGTGATAAGAAGATACGCGTCAAAGCCCCTACTTCCTACTGCGACTCTAAAGACACTGTCATATATTGCATACATGCAACCGATCTCTTCAAAAAGATTGGTCGAGGTTCGAGGTTCTGGAGTATACATGCATCTTAAGCTGCTTGAGCAGCTAGCATACATAGAACATCAAAATGTTGGAAGGCTCAAGATATACAATACGACAGAAAAATTCCAAAAATACTTTGGAATCCAAGGAGACAAGGATTTGCTAAAACAGAAGCTTTTCACCAAAGTAAGATCTCCAAATCAAAGTTCTCAAAACCAATCTCCTGCACCACAAACAGAACAGACTGTCGAGACAATTACGCAATCAAACCAATAACACAAAGTGACATTTCTTCTAGATGGCATAATTAGAGTTAGTTAATACCTAGCATTGCAAGTTTAATATTAGAGTTATTTCATGGTCTGCATATGAAGAAGTCCGTGGAGAATCTTGCTACAAGCAAGATAACAGGAGGAAGACGATATCCCCTTAGAACTAGAAGAAAATACGAAATTGATAGATATTCAGTCGAGGCAATACCAGGCCCTCATGTAACTATTACAAGAAAAGTTCGTGGAGATAATAGAAAGACTTCGCTTAAGACCACAGACTTTGTCAATTTATCAATGTCAGGTGGTAAGGTAAAAAAAGTTAAGATTCTAAAAGTTCTGAAAAATCCAGCAAGCAGTGATTATGAAAGACGTGGTGTAATTTCAAAGGGTGCAATTTTGGAAACCGAAGACGGTCAGTGCAAAGTAGTTTCAAGACCAGGCCAAGATGGCACAGTAAATGCAATTTTGACAAAGTGATCATCAAATGAAAGATTACGAACATGTCGTAGTCTGGTTGGATTATTTCAACAAGACACTTTCAAAAAAAATGGGTCGACGTGTTTCACGCGAAAAAAGTGTTTTTGATCCTTCGCTCAAAGAATTAGCAGATGCTGCCAAGGCAGCAGGTTTTGCTCCGACAGAAACTAACGACCAAGTAAGATTTCCAAGAAGACCATTTGTCAGGTCTGGCTACATCATACTTTCAAAAGGAGAGCCAAAGGCCAAAATGATTTCCGCGATTGCAGACAAGCTTACGTCGCGAAGAGCTAAACAAACCAAATAAAGAGCTATTCTAGCTTGGAGCTAAAGTAATTTTGACAGAACTCTATTGATAACAGTATTAGACTTGTTTACTAATTGCAGGAGGTAGGCGAAGTATTGCATCTAGCTAGTAGCGGTAGGGTCTTGATTAGACTTTCTAAACCGTTACGCGATGGCCAGATCATAGTAGATAGTTCCGGAACCAAAGTAGCCAAAGTTTCAGAAATGATAGGTCCTGTCGATGCACCATATGCGTCAGCAGTCCCGCTTACTAACAATATCAAAAAACACATTGGACAGCACGTTTACGTCGCCGAAGAATCCCCTGTGATGAAACCAAAAAGATTCAGAGGAAAAAGAAGATGAACATAACAGAACTACAAACAAATTGTCCAGAATGTCGGTCAAACCTAATTGATGACATTCATAGTGGAGAAAAAATTTGTTCTGGCTGCGGACTGGTAGCAATGGAGCAGATGGCAGACTATGGCCCAGAATCAAGAGCAACAAGCCCAGAAGAAAAAATGAAGTCAGCAAGAGCAACCGGTCAGACAACTTATTCACAGCATGACCTTGGAATCAGAACAGAGATAGCAATAGGAAGCAAAGACTTTAGCGGAAAAACAATTTCAAGTGATATGGCACTTCAGATGTACAATCTGAGGAAATGGCAGACAAGAATCAGAGTCTCTTCTCCAAGAGAAAGAAGACTTGCAAATATACTCTCAAAGATAGGAACTACATGCCAATCACTAGCACTACCAAGAAACGTAATTGAGACTGCGTCCATGATATACAGAAATTTCGAGGGTCAGGCAGAAGCAAAAGGAAAATCAGTTGCATGCATGTCGGCTGCAACAATCTACATGGCATGCAAGCAATGCGATGTAGTAAGATCGCTAGATGAAATTTGCTCTGCAACTGGAAGCACAAAAGAAGAGAAGATGAACGTAAAGTTGACTGCAAAATATTACAGAATGCTCGTCATGGAGCTTGGGTCAAACACAGCACCAGTAGTAACCCTTGAAAAATACATATCAAAAATTGCAAATCTGGCAAAGCTTGAAGTTCGAGTGGAAAGGCTTGCCGCCGAGATTGCAGAGAAGACAGAAGATCACACCTTAGCAGACGGAAAGGCTCCAAATGGCCTTGCTGCTGCCTACCTTTACATCGCCTCAACACTGCTTGGGCAAAGCATCCTGCAAAGAGATGTCTCAAGCGTGGCAGGAATCACTGAGGTCACCATACGAAACAGGTGCAAGGAAATTCTGACTGCATACAAGATCAAGGTTATCTTAAAACCAGCGTTAGCCAAAAACTAAACCCCTTTCCTTTTTGTTTATTTCTTGCATAATTACAACTTTGTTTCTTTAGACCTATTCTACAACCATAGAATATCAGTTAGCTTGATCTAATTTTTTGTTAGATTATATATCGAAAAGGCGGTGAAAGATACGCATGGCAATACTTGAAATCAAAGACCTTCATGCTCAAAGGGAAGGAAAAGAGATACTCAAGGGAGTAAACCTCAAGACAGGTCCTGGCGAGGTCCATGCCATCATGGGTCCAAACGGATCAGGTAAAAGTACTCTAGCTTATACAATTTTAGGTCATCCAAAATACGAAGTAACAAGTGGTGATATTTTGCTTGACGGACAAAGCATATTGGACATGTCTGCTGACGAAAGATCAAAGAAAGGACTGTTTCTGGCATTCCAATATCCAACAGAGGTATCAGGGGTGGGATACTCACACTTTCTAAGGACAGCATACAACGCGTTAAGCAAGTCACTTGGAGATCAGAACCGTGAAGTCTTTTTGACAGTAAGAGAATTTCAAAATTATCTGAAAAAAAATCTTGACCAGGTAGGTCTTAGACAAGACTTTTTGTCAAGATATCTTAACGAGGGATTTTCTGGCGGTGAAAAAAAGAGGTCTGAAGTTTTGCAGATGGCTGTGCTACAACCAAAGGTATCAATACTAGACGAGCCAGACTCGGGACTAGACATTGATGCAGTTCAGGCAGTTGCAAAGGCAATAAGTCAAGTCTCAAGAAAAGACGCGACAGTGATTGTAATCACCCACTATGCAAGAATTCTCAAGTTCCTTGACAAGCTTGACTATGTACATGTGATGGCACAGGGAAAGATGATCAAAGAAGGTCCAAAGGAGCTTGCAGATGAACTGGAACAAAAAGGATACACGTGGCTTGGAATCCAAGACGCTGAACCGACCACTTCTTAGAAATTAAACCAGATTTTCCTTTCAAAAACATAAAGTTTGCCAGCAACTACAAACCTTGCTAGGCGTGGTATCGTGTGATAATTAAAAAAAGACAATAACTGTGTCTAAAATTTCTTACATACCAAAAGAAACTCCCTTTCTTGAAATACCATGCATGCCACAAGAGAATCAACCAAGAAATTTCTACGCAGACTGTATGAAGTATTTTGATTCATTAAGAAAGCAAGGAAAACAAGACTTTGCTTTTGAGGATGAATTTTTCTATACAATGCCTGCGATATCAGAGAGGATGCTAATTGAAAAATAATACAAGTTATTAAGATTCAAAAACTTCCAGTTTCAGTTATATATTCAGTGCTTAAATCTCTCGTTGCAGAGGTATCGAAGCCCGGCCAACCGAGAAGGACTCAAGATCCTGATATAGGAAATCCTTTCCCTCAGGGGTTCGGGGGTTCAAATCCCTCCCTCTGCATCTTTTTTGCTTTTTTTGCTCTTCGCTGCCTCTGCTTTCGCGTAGGTTCGTCAAATCCTCGATGATTTTCTCCCATGATATACCTATGAGAGTGTTTATTAGAAAATTTTTTCCATTAGAAACATCTAGGAAATAAAACTATGAATCACAAACTGCCAGGACCAAATTCCAAGCGCGTCATTGATAAAATGAAAAAATATGCGTATGACTCTACCTTCATGTACCCATTGGTTATCGCAAACGGTCATGATTGTATACTTGAGGATCCAGATGGCAACAGGTTTCTTGACTTTACCTCAAACATAGGGGCATGTCCGATAGGCTACTCACATCCAGATGTAATGGAAGTGCTGGCAGAGCATTCCACAAACGGTACCCACAAGATTGCAGGTCAGGATTTTTACTCCAAGGAACATGCAGACCTTGCAGAGACAGTTTCAACAATAGTGCCAAGAAACTTCAAGGCATTTTTTATCAATAGTGGAGCAGAGGCAGTAGAGAATTCAATAAAGATTGCATATAGAAAGATGGGCCCTCTTCCTGGAATCTCATGTCTTGGGGCATTTCATGGAAGAACACTTGGCGCACTTAGCTTTACTTTTAGCAAGCCAGTACACAAGTACAACTTTCCAGAGCTTCCGGTAAAGAGAATCAAGTTTTGCACAAATGATGATGATCCTGAGATTGATGCAGTAGAATCTCTACTCAAAGAGAACAAGATTGCGTTTATCCTAACAGAAGTTGTTCAAGGCGAAGGTGGATACAATGTTGCAAGCAAGAAATTCATCAGAAACTTGAGAAAGTATGCAACACAGTATGGCGTACCGCTAATTTTAGATGAGGTCCAGTCTGGTATTGGTCACACAGGCAAGTGGTGGGCCTTTGAACATTATGGAGTGACACCTGACATTATGAGTGCTGCCAAGGCATTACAGGTAGGGGCAGCAATATACAACAAGAAATTCGAGCCGCATGACAGATCGGCATTATCTAGCACCTGGGGAGGTGGAAGCAGGATAGACATGGCAGTGGGGGCAAGGACAATCGAGGTCATAAAACGTGACAAGTTGCTGGAAAATGCAACCAAGATGGGTAATATGTTAAAAAAAGGATTACAGGAACTCGTAGGCAAGAAAGGAGTAGTTGATGTGAGAGGATTGGGCCTCATGATAGGTTTAGAATTTGATACCAGAGTGCGCAGAGAGAAAAAGATTGACATGTTGTTCAGAAATGGCCTTCTAACTCTTGGTGCAGGCCAAAAATCTCTTAGAATCATACCACCTCTAATAATAACAAAAGAACAGATAGAACAAGGCCTTTCAATAATGACTCAAGTCTTGTCAAAAAACTAGATTTTTTTATTTATTTTCTTGTTTTCGTTTTTCTTTACATGCTGGGCATCTTGGGCCATAATCACGCGTGTTGCTTACAATAATCTTCTTGCAATCAAGACAGTAATAGTAATTGGCCATTTGTAAAACCTGTTTTCTTGCCTTTTCTATTTCTTGTCATCTTCAAATTTTTTTATCTTTATCAGATAATTTTGTCTGTTGTTTTTTGTTTCTTTGAATCATGCTGCTCAGGACTGCATATAACCCAATGAATGCAAACTGAAAGTACTCGATTTGAGGTATACTTGCAATTCCTCTTGGCGGAGGCCCTCTTGGAAAGTGTGCTCCAGTCATGTTACCCTGCGGAAATCCTTCGTGGGACATATTGCCTGGCGGTAGGCCTCCTGGCATGTGTCCGCCCTGACCGCTTCCCGTTAAACTATTCATGTGAGTGCCAAACCATAGTATCGTAAATGCTGCGGTTCCAACAATACCAATAAACTGCCATATTCTTCCCCATTGTTTTATGACAGGAACTGCCCAAAAGACTTGCAATGCACCACCTATTAGGAAGAGTACTCCTTCTCCCACATCATCCGATATCGACCTTTGAACCATCATCAGATGCATTATTCCTGCAATCACGGTAACGGCAGCTGCTACAAAAGAGAGCCCCAAAATCTTCTTGTCTGCCCATACGGTTTGACTCACACTTGAAGCGACGGGCTGGCAGTTATAATACATTAACTAACATTGTTAGTTGATTTCAGGTTGTAATTTTCAGTTGTTTGATGTATCTTTCAGTAAACACATGCAAAATGTCAGTAGGCTTGATACTTGTCACCGAGCTCAAGAGCGGCTATCTTTAGTTTCAAGACCTCGTTTGCTCCCTCGTAAATTATTATTGCCCTAGAGTCCAAAAAGTGTCTTGCTACCCTGGTTGTCTTCTGGTATGCAAAAGAACCAAAGATTTGGACTGCCCTGTTTGCACAGTCAAAGGCAGCATTGGAAGCATGTAGTTTTGAGATGGCAGCAAGCCTGTCCACCTTGCCTCGCAGCATTGAGTATTCCTTGTCTTCGCGATTTAGTTTTTCCTGCCAGTTTGGGTCTTTTTCCTTCAGATCTTCCACATAGTCATGAAGTTTTTGCCTTGTAGCAGCGGCCCTATAAACAAGCCATCGTGAGCTTTCAATATTTAGTATCATTGAAGACAGGTGTTCTTGAATTAGTTGCTTTTTGGCAAGTGCCGAGCCATGCTGTTCCCTTTTTTTCGAATACAATATGGATTCATCAAGACAATCCTTCATTACTCCTATTGCCCCCGCAGCAACACTTAGCCTACCATCTATCAAAGCACTATAAGCTATGCTCAATCCTTTCCCCTTTGTTCCTAAAAGATTCTTTTTTGGAATAACGCAATTTTCAAATGTAATCTCGGCATTTTTTATGCTAAGCAAACCCATTTTATTTTTCATCTCTTTTGCATGAAATCCCTTTGAATCAGTATCTACAATAAACGCAGAAATTCTACCGTCTGGTCCTCGTGCATATGTAGTCATCACTTTGGCAAGCGTGCCATTTCCTACCCAGTGCTTTTTGCCATTTAGAATAAAATTATCTCCGCTTTCCTCAAATTTTGTCTTCATCGATCCTGGGTCGCTACCTGCATCGGGTTCTGTGAGCGCAAATGCCATGATGCTTTTTCCTGACGTAGTCTCTGTAAGATATTTCCTTTTTTGTTCCTCGTCAGCCCAATTTTGTAGAACCATCTGTCCTATCGATACATGTGCAGAGAAAAAAGTACGCAAAGAGTTTCCTTCCCTACCTATTCTTTCAAGTGCAAATGCATATGTCAAGATGTCATAGCCCAGCCCTCCATATTTTTTCGAGATTGGACATCCAAGCATTCCAATCTTTCCAAACTCTGGAACTATCATGTCATTTGGTTGTTCGTCAAGATAACACGTGGTTTCATGATCTCTAATGGACTTGCATGCCTGGTCTACTTGCTCTAGAAAATTTTTTTGTTCGTCAGAAAGATCAAAATTCATCTTGGAAAGATTCGAATATGACACTAAGAGTATCTTCTAGCCTTTAGCAATAAGATTATCGTACCCTAGGCTTTTATCAGATCTATCTGTCTTACTGGATGTTTTGAGAGATCCACATGCAAGCTGGCGTGGGATTCGTCAGTGAAAAGAAGGTTGCATCTGTAGCACTTCCACGCTTTGGAGCTCATAATATTCTATATACAATTTTTATTTATAAGGATATTGAACGATTCGTCTATTTTTTAGAAAAAGGAGATTTTTTTATAACATTGTTCTATGAAATGCAAAAATAAGAACCGGATCATAAAATTTTCAAGTGGTAATTATCTAGGCACCAATTCAGCCAGTTTATCTCCATGTAATCCGTACGGAAATTTGGTTTTGACAAAGCCGAGTTCTATTAAAAAATTAAAGGAATACGTAAGGAAAAAAGTAGAAGGAAACGATCCGGCTCATGATTTTGAGCATATCATGAGGGTCTATAACAATGCCAAGAAACTTGCAAAAACGGAACGGACGGAACCAAAGTTGGTGCTTGTCGCAGCTCTCTTACATGATATTGTATCATATCCAAAATCTGACCCAAGGTCCAAAAATTCTTCTGTAAAGAGTGCAATGAAGGCAGAGCAGATCCTAGAAGAATATGGTTACACAAAAGATGAGATAAGAATAATCTCAGATGCAATACGCGACCACAGCTTTTCAAGAGACACTATACCCAAAACGTTGACAGGAAAAGTGTTACAGGATGCAGATAGGCTTGATGCAATAGGTGCCATAGGAATAGCAAGAACATTTTCTGTCGGAGGTGCAGAAAAAAGACGCTTTTACAACAACAAAGATCCTTTTTGCAGAACTCGTCGCCCTGATGATACAAGATGGACGTTAGACCACTTTTACAGAAAGTTATTACTGTTAGAAAAAAAAATGAACACAAAGAGTGCAAGACTTGAGGCAAAAAGAAGGATCAATACAATGAAACAGTTTCTAGATGAGCTCAGACACGAGATCTAGCCATAGTCAATGTATCTTTTGAATCTCTTTTCAATCTCTTGATTTTTTCCACGTACTATTCTTTCCATTTCTTTCTGGTATAGCGTATTGATATGTTGTGTCATATCTACAAATTTTTCATTTTGATTGTACGCTGTAGATAGTGGTTCCAACATCTTGTAATATTCTGCAACTTTGTTCCTAAATTCCTCAATTGTTGGCCGTCTAATCCTGTTTACTCGAAACCATATGGTTGCCCAGCTTGCACCTACAACATGTGGTAATAGGTCAAAGGCACGGTCTATCTCAAAACCCTCGTCGTCTCTCATTTCTCGCCAAGAGCTTTGGCGGCAATCTTTGAGAAATATGTTACTATCATATCTGCCCCTGCTCTCTTTATAGCAGTCAGAATTTCTAACGTAACCTCCTTTTCATCTATCCATCCCTGCATCGCAGCAGCCTTTACCAAGGCGTACTCTCCTGATACACTATATGCTGATATTGGTACGTTGAATCTTCGCCTTGTCATTGAGATCAAATCCAGATATGCCAATGCTGGTTTTATCATAACAATATCCACTCCTTCTGCTATGTCAGTCTCAACTTCCCGCATGGCTTCCTTTGGATTGGTATATGGTAGCTGGTAGGTCTTTCTGTCACCAAACTGTGGAGCAGAATGCGCCATGTCTTTGAATGGCGAATAAAGAGATGACCTGTGTTTTGCAGAGTGTGACATTATTGCCACATCTGAAAATCCCGCATCATCAAGTGCATGTCTTATTGCTTTTACCTGCCCGTCCATCATTGCAGATGGCGACACAATGTCTGCACCTGATTGGGCTTGGCTTACAGCTATTTTTGCCAAAACCTCAAGACTAGAGTCATTATCTATCTTATCGCCTTTTACCAGTCCACAATGTCCAGTACTGGTATATTGACAGAGACAAACATCTGACATTATCGCAATTTCGTTTCCGAGGTTTTTCCTGATTTCAGAAATTGCCTTTTGTACTACCCCGTCTTGGGCAAATGCAGAAGTTCCCTTGTCATCTTTATGTGATGGAATACCAAAAACCATGATGGCCGGAATCTTCATCTCTGCAATAGAGTTTACTTCTCCTACCACATCATGTAGCGGCAACCTTTCAAAACCTGGCATGGATTGTCCTGCAAGTTTTGATTTTAGATCTTCTTGTACAAATATTGGACAAATAAGATCCTTTGGTGAAAGTCTAACCTCTTCTAACAGTTCACGAATCTTGCTACTCTTTCGCAACCTTCTAAGCCGCACATTAGGATAAGACATTACAAAAATTACGATTTCCTAGCAATATAATTTATTACTCTTTTGTTTTATAATCAAAGAGTTTTGTGACAGTTTTGAGAATCTCGGAATCGCCCTGCTCAGATGCCTTTCTTAGATTATTCATTGGAACTGATATGATGTCTTCTACTATTGCTTGCGTGAGTTGGTCAATGATTCTAATTTTTTGCTCATCTGTTTCACCAAGCATCTGCAAAGCCTTTTTGAGTTCCTTGATTCGTGCCTGATCAATTTCCTTGAAGACATTCTTTACTATTGGTTCCACCTCTAGTCTTTTCATTGCCGCCTCCATTACTGGAAGCTCCTCGTTAATTATCTTCTCCGCTGAAGATACCACGCCCATTCTTGTACGCATGTTCTTGTCCACCATCTCTGCAATCTGATCAAGGTTCATCATTTTTATCTTCTTTATTGTAGCTACTTTTTCGTCTACAGTTCTTGGATTTGATAGATCCATTATCAGCATGCCATTTTTGCGTGACTCCATTGCTTCCTTTACTCTATCATATGTGACCAAGAAGTATGGTGCCACAGTTGCGACAAAAAGTACATCAATAGACTTGAAGTTTGCTATGGCTACTTCAAACTGAATTGGGTTTCCGCCAGCAGTCTCTACAAAAGATTTTGAACGCTCAAATGTCCTACTTGTTACGCCAAAATCTATTCCGCGTTTTTTAAGTGATTTTGCCACAAGGCTTGCCGCTTCTCCGGTACCAATCAAGAGTATGCTTTTTGATTTTAGCTCGTCAATGTTTTCCTCAGCAAGCTTTACTGCCATTGAACCAATAGAGATGCTTCCCTTGCTGATTCCTGTTGCTTGCCTTACTCTTGTACCCACGCGAATCGCTTTATCAAACATGGTGTTAAGTGCACTTCCTGATGCCTTTATCTCGCGTGCCGTACTGATTGATTCTTTTACCTGCCCAAGAATTTGTTCCTCACCAACTACAAGTGAGTCAAGTCCAGAGGTTAGCTTCAAAAGATGATGATAAGCTTCAGTTCCCTGACTTATTTCCAGATTTTCTCTGAATGCATTTTCTTCAAGTCCAGATACAGACGCCCATGTTTTTTTGATGCGTTCAACATCTTCGCTATTGCCAAATCCGAATAATTCTACCCTATTACAAGTTTGTAGCAGCACACATTCCTGCAGGCCAGAATGTTTCAGGAAAGATTCGTAAGCAGAATCAAGATCGCGAAACGTAAATCTCTCAAGCATGTGTATTGGAGACTTTCTAAAAGTAACTCTAGCGTTTATTACATTGCTTGTCAACTTTGATCACCTAACATTTCGATCACTTGTTTCTGTGCTTTTTTTAGATTTCCGTCAGCTATTAATTGTTTGATACGATTATCATTCATAACCCTGTAGAGGAACTTTTTGCGTTCGGGAAAGGTACCAAGTTTTGTCTTTGCAGCCCTTCTGGCAAAGTCCTGCAGTTTTATTTGGTATATGTCCTCCTTTGTGATAAGTTTCTTGAAGACCTTTTCAGCCTGCATTCGTAGCCTTCTTGCCATTGCGGGGCTTCTCCCACCAGTAGAGACTGCAATCTGAACAGTATCTTGTATGTTTATGACAGAGCCAAATGCAAAGTCGCTTACTTCTGGATCATCCGCAGCATAAGCATAGCACCGCATCTTCTTTGCTTGCTCTACAATTTTTCTGTTCAGATCTCTATCATCTGTAGTGGCAAGCACTGCAAATGGTTTGTATTTTTTTATAAAGCCTGCATTTACAAGTCTTATTTTTTTAAATTCTATCTTTTTTTGTTTGACGTATTTGTCTATCTGCCTGTTAGTTGAATCACTGATAAGAAGAATCTTACAATCTTGAGTTAGTAAGGCGTTGACCTTTTTCAGTCCTTCATTTCCTCCACCTACAACAATTACCAGATTTCCCTTGAGATTCAGATCAACTATCAATAATCTCGCTGTCTTTGCAAGATATTTATAGATTCCATGGAAATTTAGGTAACATTTTTAATTGTAAGATGATTCGTTTTGATATCCATGGACAAGTTAGACAAAGAGATCCTAAACGAGATTCAATGGACATTTCCTCTTGTTCCAAGACCGTATTCTGATATTGCAAAGAAATTTCAAATTTCAGACGAATCCCTGATGCAAAGACTACGTGCACTCAAAGAAGCTGGAGTGGTAAGACAGCTTAGCGCAATATTTGACACGCGAAGATTAGGTTACAAAAGTGCACTTGTTGCAATGGCAATCGATGCCGACAAGCTTGACTTGATTGCAAGTCAAATAAACAAACATCCAGGTGTCAGTCATAATTATGAAAGAAATCATGAATACAACTTGTGGTTTACTCTGGCAGTTCCACCAGGCTCTGACCTAAAATCTGAGATTGACAAGTTTTCAAAGTTGGAGGGAATCAGAAAAGTTAGAATGCTTCCAACAATAAAGCTCTTCAAGATTGGGGTAAAGCTTGAGATGGTGGAAGAAAAAAAGGCAGAAGTAAAGCCTACCGAAGAGAAGAAAAAGATTCGTGACGTAAAATTTGTTGCAACAGAGGAAGACAAAAACTACATACGCGAATTGCAAAAAGATCTTGAAATAACTGAAAGGCCATTTTTGATGCCTGCACAAAAACTTGGAATAACGGAAGAGCAGCTTCTTGAAAAGACCAAATATTACGAAGAAATTGGCGTAATGCGCAGATTTGCCGCCATTCTAAGACACAGAGAGGCGGGATTTTTATCAAACGGCATGATAGTATGGAAGGTTCCTGAGGAGAGAATAGAGCAGGTGGGTGAACAATTAGGCGCATTCCCACAGGTTAGCCATTGTTATCAGAGACCTGTATACCCAGACTGGCCTTACAATGTATTTTCAATGGTTCACTGTAAATCAAACGATGATGCTCAAAAAATTGCACAAGAGATTCAGGGTCAGATAGATGTCCATGATTACAAGATACTATTCAGCTCCCGTGAGTTCAAAAAGACCAGAGTCGAATACTTTGTAGAACACGAGTTTGAGATAGAAGAAATGGTTCTGCCTAATTAACGGCTCATTGAAATCAAAGGTTATTGTAACATACCCGTGTCTTTTTAGATGCATAGATTCAAGCATAAAATAAACAAGATTTTGTTTATGATATTTCTATTTGTGGGCTGGAACTAGTGTTCAGCCTTATGTTTATCGTTCGTACCTTACTTTGATACATAAAGTATTTTTTGCCAGCCTTGTTTGTTGCTCCAGATATACGGACAAATCCCAAGTTGTGCAATTTTCTAATCCACCGGTATACCTGTGTAAGAGGAATTCCGCATGCTTTGCTTATCTCATATGCAGATTTTGGTGAATCTATGCTGTGCTCAAGTACCTGCATGGCCTGCTCGTTTGAAATTATCTTCAGTATGGCATCACGTATGTTTTTTTGGTCCACATCTCTGCCCAGAAGAAGTACCTGCACAGTGTCTATTTTTTTCTGGTTGATATAACAAGGGCGATTAGAATGTGTTTATGTGCAAACAGTTGCAAACACTAGTCGCTAAACTTGAATGAGATCATACCTGCATTATAATCAAATTGAATTTTTTTATCAAGAACCTCGACAAATATTAAATCAAGAACAGTCTTGTGATACAAAGACCAGTTATCGCCAAGATCATGCTTTACTATGAATGTGTGGTAGCCATTTTTTATATTATGATTTATTTCAATTGATGATGCCTTCATTCTTGCCTCAAACCATGACAGGAATGAAACCAAGTTAATGTCCCCTTTCATAAATAGTGCAATATCTCGAACGACATTCTTTCCAATGCGATTTGCCATATCAATTATCTCGTCTTTGGAGAGTTTTCCAAAAAGTTCAACTATTATTGGCTTGGCAATTGGGACCATCCCAACCTTTGATTCAAACATGTCCCATTCTACATATCTCTTAAAGATTTGATTGACAAATGTATTAAGACTAGTTTCTCGATGTTCAGATTCTGCACGCAGTTTGTTTAGGACATCCTCGTCAATTCGAAATGTCATGGTCGAGGTCTTTTTAGCAGTTAAAACCAATTCTGTCCTACCTTCTTTTTGTATTTGTAACAATCTTTGTTAGAAATATTGGATAAAAAATTATTACTCAAATCTTAGGATCCTCACGCGGTCTGAACAGACGCCTTGAGATCATATGGAGGCCATTGGTTGAAGAGTTCGGTTATCTCTTTTTTATCTGACGCTTCAAGATATTTTCCATCAGACATACGTGAAAACATCTCTATCTCCTCTTCACTTACTACAGTAGGAAGCACTGATGATATGCTCTTGTATGACAGGATAAACTTGATTGCAAGTTCGGTAATGCTCCATCCGTATCGCTTTGCAATAGGCATCAACTGGTCTACTTTTTGGAGTGATTGTTTTACCCAATCTCCGCTTCTCACAGAGCGATGGTCCTTTTCACTAATTTTTGTGTCTGCCGTGACCTTGCCAGTAAGTATTCCAGAAGCATCCGGAACCCTGACAAGAATTCCCACATTGTATTTTTCCCCATGCTCTATCAGCACATTACCTGGGTTTTGTTCTAGAATGTTGTAGACTGTCTGGACAGCAGTTGTGTTTGTGCGCTCCATTGCTTCCAGTCCTTCTTGTGTCCATCCTATGGCTGGCCCCAGCGCAATTTGATAGCTTTTGATGGAACCTTCCTTTACTTTTTTATCTAGATAATCAAAGATTTGCCTGTCTCTAATGGTGTGTATTTTGGGATTGTGTAAGCCATACACATCAAGATAACTTGTCTGCAGTCTCTCTAGGCTTTTCTTTAGTGCAAATTCAGTAAATTCCGTAGTAAACTTTTGTGGAAGTTCCTTGTGTCCTATCTGATCATTATTATAAATGTCATATCCATATTTTGTAGATATCACTACATCATTGCGCATCCCTGAGAAAACTTCTCCAATTAGTTGCTCGCTTTTTCCTCTTCCATAGATATCACCAGTCTCAAAATAATTAATTCCCAAGTCATATGCACGTTTTAACAGCCTTTTAGCCTCATCATCGTCAATCTTCTTTCCCCACCAGTCAAGACCCAGAGTCCACGCCCCAAATCCTATCTCGGATACTTCAATTCCGCTTTTACCAAGAGTTCGATACTTCAATTTACTATTCTCCTAAATTCTGCTAATTGCTTTTGAAGTTCGGCATCGCTCAAAACAGGTTTTCCAGTCTCGGAATTTACATTTAATTCTATCCAAGATTTGCATCCGTGATAGTCTGGCAAGACTGGTATCTCAGTTGGAGAGATCTTGAAAACGTTGAGAAAGACAGCAGTCATTGGCTTGGATGGCATCCAGTTCATTCGTTCCACAATGTAAGAATCGCTCCAAATGTGAAATGGTGACAACTGTTCAATTTTTTCTATTGAAGATATATCATGCTCTTCTACTACCTCTGCAACCGAAGTAATTCTGTTGTATCCTTCATTTGGCTGATTCTCCCTTGCATCAGCAAGATATCCAAAATACTGCGATTTTAGCGACCCGTTATCCTGGTGCTCATAAGTGGGAAATAATGCAAATTTTGTTGCCTCAACTTTGAATCCTGACGCGGTTTCAAGAATTCCGCCTTTTCTCAATATAACAGTCTGATTTCCGTTCTCAAGTGCTTTTACTACTGTTGCCCATTCCTTTAGTGCCTTCATCATCCTAGGCTCCTTATCAGAGGGATAAGGTCTTTTTTCACACAGACTATCATGGGCGTATCAACCTTGATGTATTCACTAACGCGAGTCTCTCTCAAGTCCATTATCAAGTCCTGAAACTTGTCCAAGTTGTCAGTTTCAAATGCAAGCATGAAATCTTCGTCATGAATTCCAAAAGAGTATGTTGTGTTGAGATTTACTTCAGGATATTTTTGTCCAACTGCAATATGCTCTGTCATCATCTCTTTTCTTTTTTCAAGAGGTAGGAGATACCATTCCCTTGTTTTGATAAATGGATATACAATGACATATTTTTTTTGTTCCTCGCCAGCAAGCCAGCCATGGGTCGTTGGGTTTTTTGCATAGACTGATGGCCTTGTACATGAAAGATAAACATGTGTTGGGATGATATATTTTCCAAAAACTGTCAGATATAACTTTGAGATAACATCCTGTATCTTTTCAACAGATTCTGATACAAACCATAACAAAAATTCTGCATCATCTCTGAGTCCAAGAGTAGAATATGTCCTATAAGGTATCTGGGAATTTTTTAGAATGTTTTCTACTTCTTTTGCAGATTCGTCTTTTGCAAGGTCTGCCATCCAACGCCATTTTGGATCAACCTTAAAGAATGAAAAGTTGAAAAATGTCCTAGGCTGCTCACTCATATTGTCTTGATTTATTGGTGGTTATTTAAAATCTAATCACTATATTTGCTGCTTGTGAACTAGCCAATCTTTACGATAGAATGAATAATATGTTAATTGAATCAAGCCCCAGAAGCAACCAAAATGAACAGAAAAAAAGTGCTAATAATCGTGATCGGTTCTATTTTTACTGCCTTTATACTATCAATTGCCTTTATAGTAATGGATTCTTATTCTTCCTAAATTCAGAGTAATACGCAAAGTGATTAAAAACTAATTTTATTACATTCCATCATGTTGTTTTTTAAATATTAAAAATAATTAAGAACAAAATTACACGTGTAGTAGATGATAAAACCTGAGTGTCAAAATATGATTGCAAGTACAATTAGGTATTGAAAAACTGTTCTGCTGATTGTATATGTACAGATGATTCTAACTGCACTTCTTGCCTTACAGGGAAATGCTGTTGTGCTTCAACCGTTGAAATAAAATCTCCGTCATTTCTAAAACAAGTCAAAAAATCATACCCTTCTGCTGTTGGAATAATAGTCTTGTGCGTACTGTCATCACAGATTGGGCAAGGGATATCATTTGTATTATTTGGTTATCACGATCTATTTGGAATAGCCATGGCTTATGCTATTGGTTATGGTCTTGCAAGTCTTAGTACATTTTGTACAATAATTGGAAGATACAATCCAAAACACGGATTAGGCGGATGCTGTTCTGCACTAGAGCAGGGAAGCGATATTGGATTTGTTTCTAGTCTAAAGAATACTTTTCGAGACTTTATATCAAGTTCTGCTAAGATGTCGGGGGTTGATACATAATTTTTCTGCGTGCTAAGTTTCGGGGTTTAGAATCAGTTACTAAAAAGATCAAATTTAACAATATGATTCCTATATGGTGACTATGACGTTAGAAGAGAGAATCAAACTCCTAAGGCAAGATTTGGAATCGTTAAACCAGTTATTGATTAAAACTGAAGCTGAATACAATACTTTTGAAACCTTTTTTGAACAATTAATGAATAATATCAACATAAAGGATGAACATCTTTCTCCAATGGTGATGCAGATGATGAAAGAAGGAAGTTCAAAGGAATTAGACTTACTTAGACTCAAAAAGGACATGATACGAAAGATTTCTTCTAGTACGGCAGATTACTTAGATAGACTAATCAACGAGTATGAAAAATCGATCAGGGATATTATGGTATATCAAGACAATTTTAACACTAAGGGTATGGATGAAGCAACGAAAGCAAAATTTGTTCAGGCAATAGTTGCAGTGGCTACAAAACATGGAGACTTGCATGACATCATAGATGCTTGTAGAAATTGTATTAAAGACACTTTGAAACGTCTAGAGTCTTAGTTTGTTTACTTGCTAACTTGATCAAATTTTCAATTTTGTTCTCTCCTAATGGGAGTTTTATTCCTGCTTCTTCCGCAGGAGTCTTACCAATAGATCCATGTTTTCTGATAAAGTTGTAATGAATCCTATAAGCATCGATTAGTTTCTGTGCTGATTCTCTATTTTCCATTCCCCTCATTACAACCTCTCTATCTCTGAAAATTCCATTCAATCGCTCTATGGTCTGATTCAATCCCTTGTGCCTCACAGATACAGAACGTATGTTTTGTACCCTTTTTCCTTCCATTGTATAGTATTCTTTCCAATATGCCTCATTGTAGGTTGGCAAACCATCATGAACTATGGCTATTGGAATAGGTGCTTTTTTCTTTGCATCTTGGAAAACTGCCCTAGCGTCTGCTACTTCCTTTCTCTGTGAAACCTTACTACTAATCCAGTATTTTGTAGTGTTATCGCAAAGATTCCATAGCCATTGATAGTGACCTTTTTCCATCTTTTCTTGTCTTACATGGATCATCATCTCGTCAACGTGGTAAACACCTGAAACATCTTTTGGTACTAGACTGTCAACATAAGGTGCAACAACTTCTCCAAACTTTCTAATCCATCCCAAAACTGCTACGTTGCTTATACTGATTCCATAGAATAATTTGACGTGTTCTGCTACCTTTCTAAGTGAAACGCCTTTGAAGTATAGGTCTAATGCTACTGTGACAATCTTCGAGTTTACCTTTGATTTGGCAAAGCCTAGATTATCAGACCACTTCTTGTTACATTCCTTGCACTTGTAAACCTGAACATTGCCTGATTTATTGTGCCTAATTCCTATCTTGATTACATTTAGGGAACCGCATTTGCATGATAATTCTGTAGGTTGAGATTCAATTTCCTTAATGTCATTATTGTTTACTATCTTATGGCGTAGTTCTTTGCTTATGTAAATTGATTTTATGTGCTTACATTCAAGATGTCTAAAAGTAAAATCAGGACATGAGCAAGACCAACCATTCTTGTATTGATGAACTACGTCATACCATGTATCAGATGATTGTGATTTCACTTTGTAGGTTACGGCGTTGATTCGTTTGATCTGGTTGTTTTGACCTACGATAGTCAGTGCTTTCATTTCACGCATTTCAATTTGTTTTCTGTTTATGACCATATTCTCACACCTCATCGCTCATGGTGCTTATAATTATGGTACCATATTTGTTATCCATGTTATAGTTATGGTACCATAATTATTTATACTTTATGGAACCATAATATATAATAACATGATACCATAATTATAACTGTTGAAACTACAGAGAGCATTTTCATACAAATATGGGGACATCTCACGATACAAGTATCTCCTCAACATACCTGAGGAGATAATTGCTCAACTAGGATGGGAGAGCGGTTCCGAACTATCATTAAAAGTTGTAGATGACAAGCACCTTCTAATAGAATTTGTTGCAGAGCCATCAAATCTACCAAAACAGATACTGGAACCAAAAATGAGTTATGAGGAATTTCGTGATAAAATCAAAAAAGCGTTAGAATACAGCGACAAAGGTATGACATGGACAGAATTACGAAATCGTTTGAAATTAGATCAGGTAGTTCCAAATAACAAATGGGTAAGACAACTTGAGAAAGACATAGGATTGCAACGTTTGAAGGATATGCGTGGCATAATCTGGAGAGTCAGTCATGTCTGAATTAAAACCAATGGTTACTTCAAAAAAAGAAGAACCAGAAAGAAGAGTTTTTGAAAATCTTGTTGTTTTGGGAAACGCTGTACCAGATGAAATAAGTGATAACAGAAAAACTGTTTGCACGGTTGCTTATTCAGAAAAATACGGATTGATTCGTATCTATCCTGTTCCTCCAGTTTCTCCAATGAAACGATGGAATGTAGTAACAATTCCACTAGAAAGAAATCCAAAAGACACAAGAATTGAAAGTTGGAAGATACAAGGCTCAAAATCAGAATGGGAAAGAATAAGTGAAAAAATTAAACTCACTGATACATTGAAGCGTCCACAATGGGTAGAATTAGTTGAAAAATTAAAGAAGGATTTTGGTCATAGTTGCATTGACGATTTAAATCAAAAAAAATTGAGTTTGGGAATGATAACGCCCACCATAGATGATATGAGATTACAGAAAAGAAAAGAACAAGAAAAATCACTACAAACAACTTTGTTTGGAGGAGAACCTTTCATCACCATACAGAATTATGACGTTCAACCACGGATAACCTATCGTTGTCCTACATGTGTTTTTCAGAAACCACATGATCATCAAGTATTAGAATGGGGTGTCTACGAATGGTTAAGACATAATTCCACTGATGCAGATGCAAGAGAGAAAGTATGGGAGAATCTACACATTGGTGAATCAGGGTATGACACAAGTTTCCTCGTAGGAAACATGGCTTTGCATAGGAGTAATTTCATGATTATCAGTGTTTTCAGATACAAAAAATGATTTCAAAAGATTTGGTTCTTCGATTATATTTTTAACCATGTGTCTATGACATGGAGTTCCATCTCTTTCATAGCAGAGTAATGTAATATTTTTCACTACGTTTTGCTGATTTAGAGCATGAATTACTTCCAAACTATCTATGTTATCCCTTAATTCGGATAGAAATGACATTTTAAATTCATCCCAATTTCTCTGACCTTGTTTGTAACTTTGAAGAAGTTCTGGGCTTGGTGCAAGTTCTCTTATCCATACATCAAAATGATCTTTCTTTACGCCTCTCGGATAAAATCTAGTTATGAGTATCCTAATTCCATCATTTTGTTCTTTTGGTTGATAGATGCTTTTTGTGCTTATCATTACGTTTGGAACCTTATGGGTTGTTTGAGATTCCATTCTTAACATTCTAACGTGCGAGATTTTACCCCCAGCTTTAAACTTTTCTATTTGCACATGATCAATAATCGCCATTAAAACTACCTCATAAATTTACAAAATTTGTAATATGATTGGATTTAGTTAAATACAATTGTGTTCTTTGCATTTCAAACAAATGTCTAACGATGATGATGCTTTTTATGTTGCTGATAAAAGTCGTATAGATAAATCTCCTAGAGAACAATGCTATCTCTGTGGCAAAGATGCTGACTTGAAAATTGGAGTGTGGGATAGGCTCAAAGTTATGACCTATGATGACGAACACGCTTGGCGAATGTTCTTTATTTGTCATGGTTGCAACGAAAAAGAAAAGTACGTTGATGTAGAATCTGTATGGAATCATATAGGATACTAAACCCCGAAACTTAGCAGAGAGAATTTTCATGTCCCAAACCTCAATAACTTAGCAGAACTTTATATCAAAACACTTATTATTTGAGTGGAGGAAATTTTTCTAAATGCCGAACATAAATCAACTCAACAAGCCACAGAATAAGCTGGAACCAGTAGAAGGAACCATAGCCAGCATAAGCG
>JBOGQT010000077.1:0-5079 GCA_050749105.1 Nitrosotalea sp.
CTTACACGTAGAGCATCTGCCTCTGTTAGATTCAACACAGACCAACTCAAACTCTGAAAAAAATGAGTCTGATCAAGTCAAAAGTGAGATGCATGAAAATAATTTAAAGAACAAGGAAAACTCTGAAAATCAGACAAAAAAATACGATACAAACGCTGTACAAGATGATGCTCATGAAGCACTATCTTTTAAACAGATACTTGGCAGCGGTCTTACTCTAGGCAAATTGATGACAACCATATCACTAATGGAGGAGATCCTGCAAACATTAGGAAGAGATTCGATAGATGTTTTAATAGATCAGTGTAAAATGATGGGTCTAAAATCCGAGGAAGAGCATGTAATCTACAACGTTATCAACATGATGGATAAATCAGGTTTGTCTGTAAACGACACACTGATCATGTTATACAAGTTTGGTAAAGTAATGAGCATGAATGATAGAGAAGCTGATTTGATTTATGCTAAATTAATGGTAAACCAAGGAAAAAATCATGATAATATAATGACTGTAGAAAAGAAGGCAGGTTAAATGGCATCTGCAGTCTTTACGGAAGCAATTCTGATAATAGCCTCAGTAATAATTGCGGCAGGGCTTGCAGGAATTGTGATGACCAAAGTGGGTACTTTTCAATCCACATTTACGCAAACAACAGAGAGTCAAAAGCAGACAATCCTGACAAATATCAAGATAATCTATACTACAAACTCCTCAACAAATAGCATAAATGCATGGGTGAAAAATATTGGCTCCTATCCGATTACAAGCCCTCAAAATGCAGATGTATATTTTGGTCAAATTAATCAGATGCAGAGAATACCATATGTCTATCCACCATCTGGATTGTCGTGGGCATTTTCTAGTCCAATATCTACCTGGAACCAGACAGCCACCTTACAGATTAATGTAACAGACCTGCCCACAATCCAATGCGGTTCCACATATGACCTACAAGTAACTACACCAAATGGAGTAAGTGATCAACAATTCACGAGATTTTGCTAGTTAGGAAAGATGTAGAATGGGATTAAGCATAGCAATTTCTGGCGGCATTGTAACCTTTTCCATAGTATATGCCATGATGTCATTTCCTGCAATTATTGATGACACTACAAAGGTAAGTACGTCAGAGTCACAGATGGCAAATAGTCAGTTTTCCAGATTGCAGACAAACATCAACATTTCCAATCTGCAAGATAATAGCGGTAGCAGTCCTGCCACTTTACAGATAACTAACACAGGAAACACAGTATTATGGAATTACAATAATTTTGATGTGATTATTACATATCAAGAAGATGCTACAAATAATCCAATACTGACTGAGACCTTAAAATACGTAAATAACTGCACTGGACTTGCATCAGATCAGTGGTGTATTTCACAAATTCAAAATGACAACATCCATCCCGGACTGCTTGATCCTGGAGAAATAGCCACCATAGATGTGCAACCGGCTCATCCCACAAATAGCGGTGGCATATTTACAGTGGAGTTTGGAACCGATAACGGCGTTACAACATCAAACGCGGTGAAGATCGCATGATAAAGACAGTGCCAACAGGAAATGAAGAAGTTGACAGACAGTTAGCTGGAGGCATACCAACTCCGTGCCTTATGCTAATAGAAGGAGAGCATGGAACAGGAAAGAGTGCACTTGCAGCTCAATTCATCAAGGGAATACTAGACTCAAACATGAAGGTTCTTTGCATTACTGAAAACACAGTAAAGGACTATATCGAAAAGATGAAGACAATTACCTTTAATTTTACCAGACCATTTTTGCAAAATAAATTCTCTGTACTGCCATTGCATGTGTATGGTGCCATGTGGTCTGAACGCCAATCCTCATTTCTGCTGCCTGTGATTGGCAGATACATTAGCATCAATGCAAAGAAATGCGATGTTGTGGTAATTGATTCTATTTCACTTTTGACAATGTATTCTGACACGGATCAGATTCTTGATTTTCTCACAAGATGCAAGTATCTTGTTTCAACTGGAATGTCCATAATACTTACGATGCATGCAACATCAATTTCAGAAGATGTGGCATTGAGAATAAAATCAGCATGCGATGTCTATTTTTCACTTAGCACTTCGAACATAGGAGGCAAATCCGTCAAGATCATGAAGGTAATAAAACTCATAGGTTCCACCTCACAGGCAGAATCATCTTTTGCATTTGAGGTGGATACCAACTTTGGAATAAAGATAGTGCCGATATCTACGGCCAACGCATAGGAGCGCCAAGATGCAAAACATGAAAAGGAGTGATTGGTTTGGGCTTTGACGTATCCATGGTAAAGGACAAAAAGTTTGCCGAGGCTTTGAAGAAATCATTGCACCTAGCTAACTATCTTGCAACATACATAGAGAGAGGAAATCCCATTCCAATTTATACCGAAAAATTGGAAGGAGAACACAAAAAACTCAAAGAACCTAATTTGATTTATCCGATATCTGATACTACCTACATACACATCAACCCACACTCAAACTCTGCCGATGGTTACGTTGAATATGCCATAATTGAACCAGATGAGCCAGACAGAACTTTGATGGACAATGCTGACAAGATGTTTGCATTACATGCAGGAACAATGAATCCACCTATCGAGCTTACAGAACGATTCAATATGATAGACCAGTATCTTGACAAAACCATATCAATTAGCAACGGTCCTGTAGACTATACCAAAGTAGATGTAATCAGATTAAAAAATTTGCCCGTATATGAGAAGGACGTTACCAATCTTAAGTATCATTTTTTGAGAAAAAGAGCCGGCATGGGGTTGTTTGATCCTTTCCTGACAGACCCCCATCTTGAAGATATTTCGGTTGTGGGAGCAGGAAACATGTACGTGATTCACAAGATGTTTGGTGCACTCAAGTGTCCTGTATTTCTCAGCGTTGAAGAGATTGACGACCTTATAATTAGCATGTCTGAGCAGTTTGGAAAGACAGTATCTCATGCAAAGCCCGTAATAGATGCAACATTGCCTGAAGGTTCCAGAATTAATATTGTATTTGGCAAAGATGTAAGTAGAAAGGGAACAAATGCCACCATCAGAAGATTTGCAAGTACACCGCTATCAATAACTCAGATACTTCCAAGCAAGACTGTCAATTCAATCGAAGCGGCGTACCTGTGGATGATGATGGCAGAAGGCATGAGTGTGTTTATCAATGGAGAGACCGCATCTGGAAAAACAACCACCATGATGGCTCTTACTGCATTTATTCCGTCAAACTGGAAGATAGTAAGTATCGAAGATACGCCGGAACTTACATTGCCTCATTCCAACTGGATAAGCGAAGTTACGCGTGATACAGGAAATCAAAATTCAAGTGTTACCATGTTTGACTTGTTAAAGGCAGCGTTAAGACAGAGACCCAACTACATATTTGTTGGAGAAATCAGAGGAGCAGAGGCCAACATTGCGTTTCAAGCCATGCAGACAGGCCA
This sequence comes from Nitrosotalea sp., assembly GCA_050749105.1. Classification (GTDB taxonomy): domain Archaea; phylum Thermoproteota; class Nitrososphaeria; order Nitrososphaerales; family Nitrosopumilaceae; genus Nitrosotalea. The sequence goes on from JBOGQT010000077.1 coordinate 3,471, forward strand.
CCCAGTAGTTAGTACATTTCACGCAGCCAACATGACTGCACTGATACAAAGAATCACCAATCCTCCCATGCTCATACCAAAGACAAACGTAGAAAACCTGAACATTGCATTATTTCAAGCCGCAGTCTCTGGCCCGGACGGTAGAAGGGTAAGAAGAGTGCTATCAATCAATGAAATCCTAGGATACAACCCGGAAGGGGCTAATGTTATGTTCATACCGGTTTTCAACTGGGACCCAGGCTCTGACGAAGTAAAGTTTAGAGGAAAAGGAAGTAGTGCACTGTTCATCTCAAAAATACTTGAGAAAAGAGGCATGTCAAGAAAGGACGAGGGTACCTTATATGAGGAGCTGGCAATGCGAGCCAAGATCCTAGATAAGATGGTAGAAAAGAAGATCTTTAATTTCTATGATGTTTACGATTCCATATCTCGGTGCAGGGAAATTGGTTTGGATGCGTTCCTCAAGGAGCTTAACATGCTATGATGCAAAAATTATCCATAAAAGAAAAACTTGGCAATCTCAAGAGGGCTGATGACGAATTCGTTTACTTTATGGCATTTCTTTATGCGCTTTCTACTGGAGAAGTCGGTTCAATAGATCTGATAAAAACTGCACAATCTTCAGAATATGGAAAGTATTCCAATACTTTCAAAGAGATATTTAGATTAGGAGTAGGATGGGGCTATGGCCTTGCAAGATCTTGTGAGATGATTGCAGTAAAGTTTTCAGATAATGCAGATCCAATGAAACAGCTACTAGTAAAATTGGCCCAAGTCATACGACTGGGAGATGAGTTACGAATATTCTTTACAGATGAGATGACTGCTACCATACATAACTATACAATAAGATATGAACGCAACTTGGAATCTCAGAAACTCTTTCTTGAAATGTTTTACACAATTTCATCTACAACTGTCTTTATGATATCAGGAAACTCGATCATGACCATGCTCATGGGTGCAGCCAACTCTTCGTCAGTGTTTATGATCTCATTTATTGGCGTGGTTGTAAGCCTGGGAGCATTTATCATGATTATGTATGTCATATTTCCAAAAGACAGAATATCCGTAGGAGACCATACAAAGGCTCAGAAATTTAAGATGCTTCTTTATGTGTCAATTGGCATAGGAACTTCTATCGGAGCTGTGCTAGCTATTACCAATATTGTTCCTCTACCTTTGGTAGCTGTAATAGCTACTGCCCCATTATTCATCCCTGGCTATTATGCTAAAAAAATGGAGTCAGAGTTACAATCTCTTGATGAATGGTATCCTTCATTTATCAGGCATTTTGGTGAGATATACACCATGGTAGGCTCTATGGGGCAGGCACTTGACGCTGTCTTGAGAAGCAATTTTGGACCACTCCAAAAGCAGATAATTGCTTTTAAGAACCGCATAAAGAACAGAATCAAACCAGAAGTTGGCTTTTATTTATTTTCAAAAGAAGCAGGTACCGGCATAATAGTATCAGGAAACATCATAATGGCAAATGCCATACTAAAAGGCTCAGATATGAACGCGGTAGGAAGCAAAGTTTCTGAGATATCATTAAAACTAAATGAGCTTAGAGCAAAAAGAAGACAGACGTCAAGGACGTTTGAGA
>JBOGQT010000078.1:0-2285 GCA_050749105.1 Nitrosotalea sp.
TGTAAGAATCAGAGTCTATAATTTATCTAGAATAGTGGGAGTGGCAAGGTTGGTAAGAAAAAAACGTCAGGATTGATGATAAATAATTTTCTATTTAGCTAATGCGTTGACTACAGTGAATGTCGTAGTGGCACTACCTGAAATGTAACCTGATTTGGTTGCCTTTGCAGTAACAGTGTAGGTTCCAAGCTGTGAATGTTTGCCAATTGTATAATTGTAAGACAGAGTTCCTGATCCATTGGTTGAACCAGAATGTGTTGTAGTTGAACCATTGGTATTCTTTACAGAAATAGATACTGAGGCTGAAGAGACTGGATTACCAGATTGGTCAGTCACATGAACCGTAATTGTGGCAGTTGTACCTCTTGCATATGATGTCTGGCTGGTTACCATTGAGACAGAAAGTGACGGCGTTGCCTGCGGTGTTGCAGATGCCGTATTAGACGGACCGGAAGAACCAACGGTGTTTACTGCTTCTACATAATAAGTGTCGGTGTCACCATTGGTTAGTCCAGCATCAGTGTAACTTGTGGTTGCAACTCCTGTCGCTATCTGGGTATCATTTCTAAAGACACTGTAAGTGATGGGGAGGCCTCCGGTTAATGATGAAGCCTGCCATGACAGGCTAACCTGTCCGTTGCCTGCTGTTGCCACCAAGTTCTGCGGCGCAGACGGTACTGTGTCTACTGTTACAGAAACATTTGTCGAGTGGGAGAGTGAACCGCTTGTACCCGTAACAGAGTATGTTCCAGAACTGGTAGGAGTTATTGTCAATGTGGTTGAGGCTGAACCTCCGGCCGTAATTGTTAAGGAGGAAGAGGCAAGCAATGCACCAGTACTAGGAGATACAGATAGGGATATTGCTCCTGTAAATCCGTTAACTGATGTTACAGTTATGGTAGAAGAGGCAGTATTTCCCGACGCTACTGTCAGAGATGATGGACTGGCAGATATAGTAAAGTCAGGAGTTGGAGGCGGAGCAAGATAAGGAATCAGATTATTTGCCTGTGGGCTTCCAAGGCCTGTTACCTCGTCATATCCTGGTCCTGCATTACATACAGAGCCGCAGTTGCCGTTGTTTCCTGATGTGATATCATGATAGTTTGTAACATATGGTGTACCTGATGGAGCACCAGTTGCTGCACCATACAAGGCATTACTTGCTCCAAATGATGCTGAAACAAGTTTTGCGCCTTGATTGTTTGCTATTGCCGAAATTCCAGCCCATTGTGGAGCTCCTGCACTGGTTCCTCCTACTAGCCACCAACCGCTTTGACCATTGATTGGAACACTATCATAAACATATACACCAGTATTCGGATCCCCGTTGTAAGTTACGTCAGGTACTACCCTCTGGTTGCCTGAAACAAAGTTGCTCTGATAGCTTGGTTTTGGCTCGTATGCGCTCAGTCCTCCACTGCTGCCAGACCATGCTGTCTCGCTCAACCAGTTTCCTGAACTATCAACATTAAGTGTGGTACCGCCAACTGCTATCACATAAGGAGATGAAGCTGGCCATTCAACGCCGTGTCCACCATCACCTGATGCTACAAAAAAGCTGGCAGTTGGGCTATTGAAATAAGAATCATAATTGGTCTCGCTCGAAAACTCGCTGCTTCCCCAACTGTTTGAGACTTGGCGGGCCCCCGTTGCTACAGCTGTACTCTCACCATTAAGGAGATTGCCAAGTGAATTGTCAGATGATTCGACAAGAACAATCTTTGCACCAGGAGCGATAGAATGAGCCCATTCTACATCGAGTGATTCTTCTAGCGCCCAACCAGAATTGGTCTGGATACGGGAGGGTGCAGATATAGAAAGGCAGCCATTACTTGTATTACAAGCAGGTAAACCAAACTGTGTGTCAAAGGTGTTCAAGTCAGATCCTACATTTGGATCATTGTATGCGTCTACGATTGCAATTGTTTGACCGCTACCGCAAAGATCTGCTGTGTTTGTCTGACTACAGCTCAAACCATTAAAGCCATAGGCTGTCCAGATCGTCTGTGGAGCATAACCCCCTGAAAGAGAAACTTGAGATGGACCAATGAACTTTAGTATGTGCGCAGGTGGGTGTGCCTTTAGCTCAAGTGGGTTGCTCGGAGTTGGAGTTATTGGATGGTGTGGAAGACCTGTGGGCGACAACATGCCGCCTGAACGGTTGACCTCATCATTATCAGTTGATGCACTTTGGGCAAATGCCCCTGAAATGGCAACACTTGAAGTTATTAACAATGAGACTAGAAAAGAGATAGCTAAAAATCTTCTATTCACAATTTTTACCG
>JBOGQT010000079.1:0-8582 GCA_050749105.1 Nitrosotalea sp.
TTGATGTTCCTTTTTTTCCAAAATCCTTGGCTATTGACTCATCTCCAAGTAATGTATAATTGATAGATTTCATTTTACTTGGAGAAATTCACGACCAGTAAAATATCTTGTGGAAATACACCAAATATCTTGTGGAAATACACCAAATATCTTGTGGAAATACACCAAATAGTTTGTAAAACCAAGCTAAATGCAATACCATATTTTTAATCAGATAAATCTGCTTTTTTGAATTATACTATACAACGCCCACTTCGTGCATTGTAATTAGTCCATTGTCACCGATTAATTCTTTTATCTCAGGGAGTATCTTTTCCAGCTTTTCCAATTCATCAATTGTCTCAATTAGCATAGGCATGTTAACTGAAAAGCCTTCTATGACAACATTAGAATCTCCTCTCTTGCCATATCCTTCAACTCCTGTCCACACAATAGCCCCAGAGATTTGTCCCTTTTTTAATATGTCAAGTACCAGATTATGAACTCGTTTTCCTTTGGCAGTATCATTTTTCTTTATCCTAATTACAAGTGACCACATCTTCAAAGTTCTCATCGAAATCCCGCACCTAGAATTACACTTACCAGAGATCTACCGCCAAATATTGCACCCAGTGATAAACCAACATTAGTCAATATGCTAGCTGCTACAAGAACATACTGTTTGTTATCAATCAGGTTAGATGTCTCCAATGCAAATGAGGACATTGTAGTTAGTCCTCCGCAGAATCCAATTGCCATCAATAGCGTATACTTTTCATCGAGATTCCACTGTTGTGAAAGTACAGCAAAAGCACCAAGAATGAAACTTCCAATAACATTTACAATCAATACATTTACAGGCAATGCGCCAAAAAGCAATGGGGATTTTGTTATTCCATATCTTAGAAAAGTTCCTCCCAGACCACCTGCAGCAAGAAATGCTATCTCTATCATTTTCATACCTGACTAGTGTGACAGTTACTTAAATTAACTACATTTTTAGTTTTTTTAATAGTCATATTGGGAAACTTTTTTGTACCAGATTTCATAGATGTGGCCGCTTTGAGTTTTGGCCATTTCTTTTCTTGTTTTCCTGTTTCGTTTTGTCTCAATTACCGCTTACCTCAAGAATATCAAATTTGTATTTTGCTCTTCTTCTCCTACGTTCTCCAATAATGTATTCCTTCTTTACAACTTTTAGATCTTCTAGCTTTTTCAATTTTCCATATGCAGTACTTTCATGAATACCCAATTCCGAACAAATCTGAGTTATGGTTTTTGCATTTTTTTGTATGGAGTGGATAATCATAGGGATGTATCGGTCTTGTTTATTGATAATGTTCATATCGGTGTTTTTTTCGTTGAGGTCTCTGTATGTATTATTTTTTGTTTCCTTTTACGTTTCTTCATTACATATACTCCACATATTGCAATAAAGCAAGGAACAAAAAACAACGGCATTAGCCACCAACTTAGCTCGAGATTTCTTGCAGGTTCTACCACTGGCGTATTCATTTCACTTGTACTTGTAGAGTTTCCTGGATCCACCATAGTTGAAAACTGTACAGATTGACCGGTATTGTCAATATCATCGAACTTAAAGACCGCTAGTCCCGGTTTGTCAAATTGAAAATACTTGTAATCGCCTCCAGATTCTGTTGCATCAGTAACCGTATACAGTTGCTCTCCGTTCTGTTCTATTGTAAAGACATAATGAGCTGGTATGGTTCCAAAGTTTACGTTATCGTAAAATTGGAATACGAAAATGATGTTTTGCCCAGTTGTGATACAATGAGGTTCCCAACCAAGATCAACCTCTATTTTGTTATCACTAGTAAATCGTACAACCGGAAACTTGGTAATCTTGTTTCCATCTGCATCCACGGGGATTGGTTGGCTTTTCTGTACAGTTACAAAACCCTGCATCCATGGATGAATTGTGCAAAAATACTCAAAGGTGCCCACATGAGTGAACACGTGCGTCCAAGACAGGCCCGGTTTAATCGGTCCGCTATCAAAAAGGCCATTTGGAATACCCACACCATTTCTCATGAGTCCCTCCCTGCCAGAAGATTGACCGCTTGTGACTGTATGTATTTCATTGTCTTGGTTTAACCACGTTACGGTTTGATTAACACCAACCGTGATAGTAGATGGAAGATACCACTGTGGAGCCACTGTGTCATATCTAGGATTGTATGCGCCAAGTGGTATAGTCACAACTTGTTGTGCGCCAGTAGAAACATGTGATATTGCTGCATGCAAACTGAATTGTTCGCCAATAGTTATGTCGACATCCTCTGAAGGTCCTGTCCAAGACGATGGAGCAGTATCTGGCGGACCTGATCCTTGTAATTGTATGTCAAAATTTACCGGACTTGGATTTTCCAAAGGGTTGGTAACCTGTATGTCATCACCATTAACTGCAAGCGCAGAGTAATTTGAGAGTATTAATACGCCATTGCTTACTTGCTGCAGAGCCGATATTCCATAATGTTCATACGGTATCTTGTTTCCTTGTGGGTCTGTAAATGATATCTGAAGGGCTAGAGGTTGATGCAATTCTATCGGCGTAGAGGTTAGTGTAACATGTACAGAACCATCTGAAGAAACACCCCTTGCTACTATCAGTGCGGAACTGTTGGATGCAGTGGGGGAATAGACAGGGCTATAGCTTTGTGCAAAGGCAATTGATGTAAAGGAGAAGACGAACAAGATCAGGATAACATTACATGTGAGTTTTTCAAACATATGGTTTGTCTTACAAGAGTCAAGGCATCCATGAAACATCCTTGCCTGATTTATTGTAGCAGTTTGATTGCTCTTTGTCCCCCACCATTTTTTGTTTTTATTTTTTATTTTCATTTGTCTACCTATCCAATTTCCATTAGGTAGACATTATCAGCACCTTTCGGGAGCGGTTTAGGATCTTTCCAAGGCTAATGTCATAGCCTTTCTTAGTTGTAATATGTGACGCTTTTAAGGTTTTGTATGAGCTGAATCTTCAGAGTTTAATTTGGAATATGATGGGTTCTTTTCCACATGGTTATTGCGACTATTGCGATTATGATACCAATTGTAGATGAGGCAAGAAATGAACCCACGTAGTATCCCAGTTCATGATCAAAATAGTTTTGGTGTCTTGATAGCGATATCAAAAAATTTGCCACAAATGACATCATTGTGGCATCCAAAAAATTGAGAAAAACAATTTTTTGTATTCATCGAAGTTCATCAATGGGTTTTAAAAGACTTTCCCAGATTTTGTCTCCATCTTGGCGTAGAAATCAAGAAACGATGCAAAATCTACTGGCTCGTCTAAGATTTCAACCATCTTTGCTACTTTGTCTGCTACAGTAAGACATTGTTGCCTGAAATTATCTTCGTTAAATTCTACTACAGTTAGTTTTTTATCGATATCCTGAATCTCATTTTTTGATTTTGTACTAATAAAGAGTATAACTTTCAGTCCCTTTCCTTGAGCATATCCTATTTCTTGATTAATCAGGCTTGAATTAAGGAAATTTGAAGTAATAACTGCAATAAAACAAATAGATAGACGAATCATATCTTTCACATCCTCAGAAATAAAGTTGCCATGGGACCCGCTATCTGCTAGATGAATACCAAATCCTTTTTCATCAAGTATGGACTCTAAAACAGACGCTTTTTCACAATCTTCTTTGTCATAGCATACAAATGCCTTGAATTTGTGATGTTTCTTTTCTTGTTTTTCTGAGTTGTTTTTACTCAATTTTTACTGGGCTCCATCAAAGATCATAATGTTTAACCAGCATGAAAGTTTCTTATATCTAAAACTGATTTGTCTACACGAAAACTTCATATCTAATTTGTATTTCATTTGTCTACCCATCAAATTCCTGTGTGGTAGACATTATCAGAGTCCACTGGGACACGGTTCTGGTTTTACGCCAAGGCTAATGTCATAGCCTACCATACTTGTGCTACATTACGTTTTTAAGGTTTTCTTGATTTGAGTGCATTGTTTTTATCGATTGCCTTTTCAAAAAATATTTGACAAAGCATGAGTTTCTACTGATGTCATTACATCAAAATCAAACTAGTTTCAAGTACAAAACAAGTTAGGATCTGCTTTTAAATAAATTAATTCGAGGCTAAAGCCACTTATTGAACACAAGTACAAGATTACAAAATTTTAATAGAATTAGAGATAAACCAGAATTATGACAGTAGATGTAATCAGAACAATCAACAGGGTGGGCAAGTGGTCTTTGAACAGGGCAATTGGAAGAAGACGGCCACTTATTGCAGTATTTAGTCTCACTCATTATTGTAATTATTACTGTCCCATGTGTCCGTTTGGAGACTCGGACAAGCAGAGCCAGTTAAAACTTGCAAGCAAAAACGACCTTACCACTGACCAGTGGAAGCAGATATTTGACAAAGTTGCCGACTATTGCATTTGGTCCATAATAGAGGGCGGAGAACCAACAAGCAGGCCTGACTTTATGGAGCTTGTTCGTCATCTCTACAGCCTCAAATTACCAATTACATTGATTACAAATTGCTCGCTACTACACACCATAGATCTTGATGAACTAAAGAAGTACATCCAGTTCATTACGTGTAGCATAGATTCAGTGTTTGAAGAATCCTATTGCAAGGTTCGCGGGGTTACACCACAGACATATCAGCGCGTGATGCAAAACCTACAACTGCTAACAGAGCACAAGGTGCCACATTATTTCAACTCCGTCATAACCAAGTTTAACACAAAAGAATTCATTGACAAATCATATTTTAGAAGAGCAAAGGAGCTTGGCGTGAATGCAGTCTCCCTTACCTTTGTAGAAGACAGATCAGATGTTGATTACTCTTTGCTACCAGACAGAGATGATATTGTGAAGGTTTGCGAGAGTGTGCTAGAGCACATACACAGCAAAGAAGATCCCCAATTGATGATTCCTCCACAATACTTTGAGCAGATAATAAAACATGGGAGAGGGATGTATGACGAGTGTGGTGTATGGAAGAGCATTTTCGTAAACGGAAATGGTACTGTCATGGTGCCGTGCTGGAAGTACAGCAAGCCTGAAAATACATACAACCTTCTTGAAAAAAGTGTAGATGAGATTTGGAGCGCACCACAGTGGGAGATTGCAAAGACATGCCATGATTGTCAAGTGTTGGGGTGCATATGGTATTCCTCGCAGCCTGTAACAACTTTTGCCCAAAACTACATGCGAGGATTATCCAAAATGATAAGCCAACGTGCGCCCGAGTTAGCAGAGCAGATCTAGTTCTTCTTTTGTGCCACTATCAAATCTACCTTGTAATGCAGACTCAGTCTTGAATTTACGTTTAGTTTCCACGGTATGTAATTTGGACGGCTTGTGCCTTGTATTAATTTAAAACCAATATTTTGAACGCGTGTCCTTAACTCCTCTGGACTTGTCCTGAATTTTACGGAATTTTTGCCCCGCTCAAAATCGTACGGGTCAGATAACATGAGAAATTTTCTTGCCTGATGTGAGATAGTTCTCAAGAGGTCCACAGGCTCTATGATATCAAGTAAGTTCAGGGCAATCACTAGATCAAATTTTTGATTTCCAAATGGGGGATTTAGCGAGTCAGACACGATAAAATCCGAGTTCTTTCTTTGTTGCTTTTTTGCTTCCAAAATTCCATAAAATGACTTGTCGATTCCAAAGACATGCAAATTTCTTTTTGCAGATTCTTTTGCCACGTATCCCGTGGAACACCCATGCTCCAGCACCAGATTGCAAGTAGGTATCTTTTTCATAGAATTCTTGACACTGGTGTAGAACTTTGATCTCATGCTTTGCTTGTAAATTCCAACCCATCTTTTCTCCAGATCAGATGTGTCATTAGGTGCTGGTTTTACCTTTTTTAGCGTATTTTTAACAAATGATTTCATTTTGTCAGACTTGGCCATCAGCATCAACTGCCCCCCTAATGTCATCCTAATTGAGAGGTACGATGCAAAATCATCCAATACAAAAGGTACCGAGGATATAATAGGGTAGACTGACTTGCAGTTCAAACAGCCAAGAAACCCTTCTTGAAGTTCATCTCTAGAAATCAATGTCTCAACGGATAGGCCAGAATCGCAATTTACGCACCTGAGATATTTTATGGTAAAGTCAAGCAATGAAATCTCGCAGGTATATCACAGATTAAAGTTATTTATGTAAATCTTTGCTCTTGGGCAGCCGCTAGTTTCTTTTCAGATCATATAACAGGAAAAGATCTTTGCACATTAAACTTTTATTTGATAATTCATGCTATTCATAGAGAAACTCAGTTAACTTTGTTACGTAATCCATTAAATCGTTGAAGTAAGATTAGTAACAATGTTAGAAATTCAAAGCAGCAGTGACAGAGAGATACAAGAACTCTTGTCAGATGAATCCAATAAAATGATATTGGAATCAATCAAGACAGTCCCAAAATCTACAAGCCAGATCTGCATAGAATGCAACATACCTACAAGTACGGCATACAGAAAGATGCAGAAGCTGTTTGACTGCAAGACAATACGCAGAACGGGAACAATAAATGAATCTGGAAAAAGAGAGATACTTTACAAAAGTAATTTTTTTGTACTGAAAAACGTCTTGAACTGGTAAACCTTGTTAGACTAAAATACAGTACTGTTTTTCGATAAATTATGATTACAGTTAACTGCAAAGACGCGCCTTCAATAAAATCTCCACTAGCAGTATATGCGTCTGACCAAGTGGGGGCAGTTCCAGCCTTGAAGTTACACGAATTTGTTCTTGCACCAATAGAAGATGAGGAGATAAACCCCTCAGACGTAATCACAGCAATCAAAATGTTCCTCTCGTCGATTGGATGCGAGAGGCACTTTGCAGTAATACAAAAAAACGATACCATCACAGTGGTAGCGCTAGACGGCTACAAGATGGAGCCGCTTCCACAAGGCAATCCAGACCAGTTTTTCACATGCGTTCACTGTGGCCATGTCACCCAGTATGAGACAGTGCACAATAACCACATGAAAATTCATTATCTGTGAGTGCGTTCTTGTCAGACAAGCCAAAAGACTGATTTTATGATTGTGCCAGTTACTGGATTAATTGGTAACTACATTATAAAATACGGGCTTGGGAGCAGACTCCATGTAAGAGTGACCCTTTGATTGAATCCTAGAATGCTCTTGTGTTTGGTGCATTTTTTCAAACTTTTCCTGGTTTTCAAACTCTACCAGTATAGCATGCTTGCCAGTGCGAGTAGCCAATAGCCTTCTGTTAACGAATCCATCAAACTTTGCAAGGTCCTGATTAGATTCAGTTATCCATTTTTTAAATTCGTCTTCCATTCCCTTTTTTAGTTGAACCTCAGCTACGACTACAAACATAGGATTCCTTGATGGTTAAAGGATTTAAGAGGATTTCTAATATTATCATCTCTTGCAAGTAAGACCAAGACATACGCAGTAATGCTAAATACGGGATTACTTTCGATCAAAAGTATGAATGAAAGACTCTTGATATTGGGAGGAATTGTGGCTGCAGTAGTAGTTATGACCACGCTTGTTTTCCCATTTTGGAATCTTATTCCCAGCATGGTAACTGAAACGGTCACAGTAAAAGCAATAGACCAAAGTGGTTGTCATGTAGAGACACATGATCATTTTGTAGTAAAGATACCACCATGCAATGCACAACCCGGGCAGAACATCACAGCAACGTTTGATGCCAAAGTAAGAGACCGCGAAAAACAGATCTAGAAAAACCTAGAGCAGTTTTAGACTTTTGGTGACTTTGTCAATCACGTCTTCCGGAGCAGGACCTATAGAGATGCAAGTTACTGTTCCAGGCTCGATTTGTGTGTGACCGGCATCTGTAACATCAGACCACGGTAAACTAAGAGATATGGCGTGTTTTTTTACATCTTCCAATTCAGACAGACTTGAAACCTTGAGTACCACTTTTTCTTGGCCAGATTCTTGCCATGCATTATACCATTCCCTGTTGGATTTTCTTACATGTTCTGCACCCAGAACGCATGCATGGCCCACCTGAGCTGCAATCTTTCCAGTACCCATGCCAAGGTCACGTCTCACCACTATTACCTGCTTAATAGTACCCATATCAATTCTGAATAATTATAGTACATGTTAAACTTTTGAGTTGAAATGAATCTCATTGTCAAATAAAATACAAGATGAAAAACTCACATCAGTTGATGCGTGTAGAGTTTGTATGATTACTACAAACAAGGTATAATATTCTTAAGACAATACGAAACGATTGATGAAAACCACTCAAAAAACCATCAAACCGTTGTGTTCTTTCTGCAACACAGAAATGAGGTTTGTTGAGGGCGACGTCATATTTGGAGACAAGTGGTTCCACAAAGATTGTGCGTCACAATACAAATTCAATCACATACAGCCAAAGTTGGCATAATGCAAAGAAAACAAGTATAGAATTGTTTTGTGTGATGAGGCTTTGGGACAAAATTCATGCAGGTAATTTCTCAATCAATGACGGACGAAGAAACATCAGGTTGTGGTACTGCCTGATGTTGTAGATGTTCCTCCTAAGAAATGACTCGTTTGCCTTCCTCCATGC
>JBOGQT010000080.1:0-17508 GCA_050749105.1 Nitrosotalea sp.
AGCAAGACAATCAAGAAAAGTGCAGGCAAGCGCATAGGCATATACTTGGAGTCCATTTGACATGGTAATAATGTGAACCAATTGTACCAAGAAATAGGACACGACTGGCCAAATCATCAGAAGGAAAAATAATTTCTGGAAAGAACAATCAATAGATCAAACAGATATAGATAAAAGGAAAAATAAAGGACAATCCCTAATGCGAAAAGAAGCTAAAAGTTGGTTAGATAAAGCAGAGGAAGATTTTAGCACCGCACAAGATTGTCTTACATCTAAACACTTTGACGCATCAGCATTTCATGCCCAGCAAGCAGCAGAAAAGGCTCTCAAGGCGTTGCAAATTCAGAAACATGGAAGATTTGACAAGATACATGATCTTGTATCTCTTGCCAAAGCGGTAGACTCACCAAATGAGATAATCAAGTGTTGCATTATGCTGGCCCCATATTACGTGGTAACAAGGTATCCAGACGTGGGAGAACCTATATCAAAGGATACTGTTAAAGAATTATTGGATAAGAGCAAGAAGGTGGTAAGTTGGATAATTCAAGCACTCAAGCAATAGATCTTGCAAAGGACTTTAAGAGAAAGGCTGCAAAGAAATTCGGCATAAAGAAGATCATATTGTTTGGATCCCAAGTAACAGGAAAGACAAGAAAAGGAAGCGATATTGATCTGTTAGTGGTGGTAAATAGTTTCAAGAACAGGCCTAACTTTATGTCTAAACTCTTTGCAGAATGGCACGTGATACAGAAAAAGGATTTTCCAGTAGACTTTCTGCCTTACAGGACAAAAGAATTTGAGAGCATGAGAAAGGGTGTCACAATAGTACACCAAGTTGTAGAAGAAGGCATTGAGATATAGTACAACCAAAAGACAATCAAGAAAGATACTGGTAAGCATTTAGCCATCTAAAACCTTTTTAGAAGTGTTAAAGATTGTATAACATGCAACGAGCAACAAAAAATAAAGAGCCGGAACTGAGTCCACGGGTAGAGAAGCTTTTAGAGGATATTGATACAGGCAAAGTCAAGATGACAAGATATACCATGGATGAATACAAGAAGAAGGTAAAGAAACTTCTCAAAGAAGATTAGATGTGCGTTTTGTTGATGTTTCAGATGAACCCAAAAAGAAATTCAAATCTGATAAAGCAATAATTGATGGTTATTATCGAGCTTTGGAAGAGTTGAGCATTGCACCAGATCCCGCAAAGATTGGAGAACGTAAACATGGAATAATACAGAAACTGTCATGCAATTCATATCACAAAAAACCACAGCTTGCTTTATCGATATTTTCATGAGCAGGATTTATTGCACTTGATAGACTTGGATGACCACAAAAGCCTCTATGGCAGAGACAACAAAAGTTAAGAGCAATCTCTCTTCAGACAAGTGCATAACAGATATTCATGATTAACATGAAATGAAGATACGTCATCTCTTTGTCCAGTTGTCTTATAGAACAAATATCTTTAGTCACTCACTTTATTTTTAGGATCTCTTTTGCTTTTGAAAGAAAGAGATCTGCATTTTCTATGGTCTCAATTGACCCTTCTTGGGAGAACTTTAGACCGTAATCGGCTTCCTGACGCAGATCCATAGCATTTCTGAATGCGTTGACCATGGTGATGTCAAGATCGCTTGAGAATAGTTCCTCGATGGCCACCGAGGTGCATAATGGCTCTTCTCCCTGTAGTCCTTACTATAGAGAAGCGATCTGGCGCTATGGAACATGGAATAGTATCCTTGTATCGTAGCCCATTTCAATTTACCTTGGTCAAACGAGGTACGGGCATCACCAAGGTCTGATTGCGCAGCCTCGATCTCCTTTCGTATCATATCTCTTGCGATTCGTGTTTTCATCAGTTTTCTTTCCTGTATGAGATGCTTCAGCCTCGTACTCATCGTGCTTCCCATAGTACTATACCACGTTCTATGTTATCATAAAGAGGTGTATCATTTCGCCTAAGCCTTGCAAACTCGTTGGCATCAACGATTATCGAAGCTATTCTTCTTTTTGCGCGAGAGTTGAACCTGGTTATCTCCTTTCTTGCAGTCACGCTTTCATCAGTAAGTATCATCATATCGATGTCGCTTTCCTTCACATCAGTTCCTTGTGAGCAGCTTCCAAATAGAACTACTCTTTTTGATATGGCTTTGAGTTTGGACAAAAGCCCTTCCAGTGAGTTGACATTGGCTAGAATCTTGAACTGCTTTGCCGTAGGACTGTCAAGATCTAGTCTGTATAACACCATTCTGCCCCTTCTCTGACTTTTGAGCATCTTTGAGCTAGCCATAAGCCTGAGCAGTTTGTTGGCCGAACCGCTGCTGACTCTAGCCTTCCTTGCAACTTCCCTTTCATGATATTCTTGCATGGGATCGGAGAGGAAAAGATTGAGGACTTTCATATAAGTGGGCGTGACAAAGTCCAATCCTCCTTCAACTGAAACATTTTTTCCATGCAGTGATCCACTGCTCATTTTTTTGAGCATATGCTCATTATTTTACATTCTAGTATTTAGAGATTGTCCTGAAGTTATTTTGTAATAACTGCGATCTGCCTTATAGCCCATCAACCGTAACTTGACAGAAGATGTCACTTTATCTTTTCCAATTCAATACCTTGTATCATAATATGATCATCAAGAATTGAGCGCACAAGATCGCTTCTTTTTTTAGCTATGAATTCTTTTTTAGAAAATACGATTGGAGATATATTGCCTCCAAATATTTCGGAAACTTCTGTTTTTGCGTTACCTATAACAGCATACGAATCATCTGGATAGTCAGATATCACCAGCAGATCTATGTCACTGTCCTCTTTTTCTTCCTCCCTTGCAACGCTTCCAAATACGGCTGAAGAAATGATCTTTTTTGTATCAAGATGTTTTTTTAGGACCTGCGCAAGCGTTTCAAGTGTCTTGTTTTCTGCAATAAAAATAGGTCCTACAATCTTATTTAATGCGTAACTTTTGTCATTTAGTGATAACCTGTAAGCTTTTCCCACTGGCTGAACCTTTACTATACCAAGCTTCTCAAGTCTGTCAATTGTTTGATTAGCTTCTGTGTGAGAAATATTTGCCGTTTCTGCTAGCCGCCGTACAGTGAAGACCATTCCTTTGTATTCAAAAAGAGCACGAAGTACACTAATTGCTGCCTTGTTACCAAGCAATTGTTCCAGGTATTTGTGAAATTTCATATTATGTCCATATGGAATTTATTTCTGCCATATGGAAGATATTTCTTCCATATAACCTTTGATATGTGAAAACAACATTTGTGAACTGCCTAAAAATAGTAGATGAGCAATCTAGTCAACAATTGCAACAATACAATTTGTAAATCCGGGAACAAGACAATCAAGGGAGTATGTCAGTTGCCAACTCCGCCATTTTCTTTTGCATCAAATTTGCATAAAACACTGATCTTGAACTTGTAGCTGAGCTACTGTTAATCTCTGAAAAATTGTTTATCTTTTGCGCGCAATCAACCAGTCTTTTACTGCAAACTTGGGAAGTCCTTCAGATGTACTGTGTTTTTAGCCGCCTCAAAGAGCCGCCGGTCAGCTGTGAGCAACGGAATTTTACGCATCATCGATATCTGGGCATATACAGCGTCATAGTAGGTAACACCGATATCCCTTGCTAGTTTCATTGACTGAGCTGCAGCTTCAGAATCAAGCATTACCAGTTCTATCTCCATTGCAAGAAGCGACTCTATTGCCTTTATGCTGTCATCAAGGCCCAAGCTCTTGTTTTTCCATACAGAGTTTCCAACCTCATACAGAATATGTTGTGGTGCGCAAAGACCTATTCTTCCGTCTAAAAATGCGTCCCTTACCCTTACTGCCCTGTCTGTGAGATTCTCATTTGAAAACCATTTTGCTGCCACGCTTGCATCTAGGACAAACCTCAAGTATCACGGTCCTCTCTGATAGAGGAGGCAGCATTAAAGTCGCCACGCTTTGTCTTTGCTCTTACCTCATCCATAGAATGTGCGGCCTCTCTTCTCTTCTCCCTTCTTATCCTCTGTTTTATTACATCACGAATGTATTCAGACCAGTCAATCTCGATCTTTTTCATCTGTTCTTTTATCTCCTTACTTATCCTAACACTGAGGCTTGCGCTGCTCATATGATATGTATTACATCTCAGTATTCATAAATGTATTGCATTTTCGTATTACATTCTGATATACTTCCAACCCTAAAGTGTAATGGGCTTTCTCGCCGTCAATTTGTAAATCCGGGAACAAGACAATCAAGAAAGGTGTAGGCAAGTGCTTAAGAATTCAGGCTTGCAAAAAAATTCATGGCATATGCTGGGATTTAGTACTGCTACACATCTAAAGAACCAGACCTACTCTTCCTTTGATACAAGACTCTTGGAGTTTTTGTTGAACTTGGTTACGATGTATTGCACCTTGTCGTCGCCTTCCGGTAAGGGATTTGCACATCTGCCACACTTTGGCAAAGTAACTATTGCATCATAATCAATCTCACCTATGAACCGGTCACACACGGAGCAACGGACTGATTTTTTGTCATAGATGTTCATGTGGTGTATAATACGATATCATTGCTATTAAGGATCTAGTATATTCTCATTTGTAAGATGGGAACAAAAAACTAAAGGACTGCCTCCAATGATGATATAATGATATCATGAAGAGAAAGGTACCTGCCAAGAGACCAAAGAAGAGTCCAAAGAAAAATATCGCAAACAACAACACGAACGGTACAAAAAGCAGCGCCGCAAAAAAGCCGTCACAAAAGAAATATCAAAGAAACAAGGGTGCAGACCCAGAGAGGCTTGCGCTATCAAAAAATGACATTTTAGAGTTCTGCGACAGGGTACTAAAAAAGTGGCAGCAAGACCCTTCACAAAACGCAAGACACATGCCTGCAATGCTTGCAGTAAGGACTGGAATCTTTTTCTCAGACGAAATATCACTCAAGGCAATCTGGACCGAGATAATATCTTGGGTCTACCAGTTGCTGTATGAAAATGCACAAGCTCAGGCAAGACAGGAAGGCCAAGAGTGGGCAAAGACATTTTCCAAGATAAAAAATGACAGGTAAGTGTGAATGAGATTTTAAAATCATATTTTAAAAGATGTTTATATCTGTCTCAAATATAATAACAAACTAGGATTTTATTTTTACCTTGACTTTTTCTAAGATTCTTTCCGCTAGTTTAAAGGCAGACTCGGCATCCTTTGGGCTCATTAGGTCAGGCTGATATTCTGATTCGTTTTTCATTCTCAATATTGTATTGAATTGCTTCTGAATTTCTTCATATTCTCGTGGCATAAGAATCCCCTTGATTATTGAGAGCACCTCAGTATGGGCACCAGAGGCGCGTTTTCCTACAAAAAACGTGGCCAATGCGTCAAGTGAGTTGATTGCGCTATGTACCGCATTCATTACAGCTGCATCATATGCTTCTTCCTTTATTGCAATTTTTGAAACTCGTAATGCGTTTTCGGCCTTGGTAATGTATCCAGTTGCTTTATTTCGATCTAGAGATCTTGCCATTTACGATATTTCCTATCTTTTTGCCACATATTAGAATATGATTATCAATGATTGATTGTATGAGGGATTCTTTTTGTTTAGCGCCAAATTCCTTTTCGGTAAAAACAAGTGGAGATAGACTTCCATGAAATAAAGAAAATACTTGTTGGATTGCATTAGATATCATTGTGATCGCATGATCTTTATCGTTTGATATCACTAGTAGATCGATATCACTATCTATTTTTTCTTCACCTGTTGCTACGCTTCCAAAAATAGCTGCTGAGATTATCTTCCTTGTATCAAGATATTGCTCTAAAACCTGAACCAATTCGGCAATAGTGTTTTTTTCTGCCTTGATTATTGGTTCTATTACTTTTTTTAACAAATAGCTCTCCTCATTGAGTTCTAGTCGATAAGCTCTTCCTATTGGTTGAATTTTTACAATCCCAAACTTTTCAAGCTCGTGAATTACCAGAGCAGTCTCGCTAGACGAAACTTTGGCCTCATCTGCCAATCCTCTTACGGTAAAGATTTTTCCCCTATAGTTTACCATAGTACGCAGTAAAGTGACAGCCGTTTTGTTTCCAATCACCTGCTCTAGGTATCGATGTAATAGCATGTCCTACATCTAATACATATGTCCTATATTTAAGACATACTTGACTACAGTGATGACGAAGTTTTTAAGAGTTTTTTTAGCTTGGGATTGTCCGCAAATATCCAGATTATGGTTCCGTCCTTGTCGTACATTATCTTGTTTGATTCTTCTAGATAATCCAAAATTGCTTTGAAAGTTGGGTATTGTACTTGCCTTGGAAGCGCTCTCCATAGTTTATTCTTGGTAGGATAATCTTGCATTTTAGAAAGTGTTTGTTCTACCATCTTGATAGTATCAAGTGTAGGATTAGATGCGTTGGTTTTATTCATTTTATTTTTTAATATTATTTTACTCATATAGTTTAGAATGTGCTTTTATGTATATATGTAGTACTATAATACGTATACGTATAATACATATAAATTGAGTGTAATAGAAAGTTTGACACCAGACACACGCTATTCTTGTAACATGTTTCAAACCACCACCAATATTTCCAAAAATAAAAACAATTAGGCAAACCTGCTCAATTCCTTTTGATCATGCTTTTATATTATAGAGCACTATAGACTACTATAGAGATACAATGCCTACCAGTATACAAATAGAAAAAGAAACCAAAGAACACCTGGATAAACTGAAGAGTCATCCTCGTGAAACTTACAATGAGGTGCTTGACAGAATTATCCATATCGTGTCACAACAAAAAAAGGAAGAACTCAGCCAGCAAGCAATAAAAGATATAGAAAAATCATTGGCTGAAATTAAGGCGGGAAAAGTCTCTTCACATAAAGATGTAAAACGACGACTAGGTCTGAAATAAATCCTTGAAGAAATGTCTTGGGATATCAAGTGGTCAAAAACTGCTCAAAACCAACTTGAAAAAATCTCCAAATCAAATAAAAATATTGCACAGCAAATAGTTACAAAACTGGATGAAATTTCAGATAACCCTTACCTGTTTACAGAACAACTACATGGCTTTAATTTGCGAAAACTGCGAGTTGGAAATTACAGAGTAATACTGAGTCTAGAAGAACAAAAGATAATCATCTTCATAGTTCAGGTGGGTCAAAGTAAAATTTACGATAAATACTAGCAAGAACTAGTCTCACTTTAAAGATTCAGCATTAACCTTTGTTTTGCTACTTAGTATTCTGTCTAAATACATTGTTATACACTTCTTTTGGTTTTCCGAAATATATTTCTGTTTTCCGAAAATGAATACCTATTGTTATGACACACGATTAAGTCAGATCTTAGAATATCGCGGGATATTGCTAGTCAATAGTTTTTGTGCTAAAAAGCCTAGCGTTCATTCCTTGATGATCGTACTGCTTTTACGATCTCAGCGCTGTTGGTATTTTTCCGTAATATACGACCTATCTTATCGAGGTCTTTTGAGAGGTTTTCTTCAAGATTTCTGTTTTTATCTTCAAGTGTCTTGGTCATGATTTACTCTAGTGATAAAACCGTATAAGTATTATTTAGACAGATCCTTCAGCTGCTGTTTCATAGAGCCTAAAAATGAAAGTTATTGCAAGACAATCCACTGATCTGAATTCTGAGTTATACTAACTATATGAAAACTCCAAAGCAAACAGGAAAGATGAGCAAAGATATTTTCCAAGATAAAAACTAGGATGTATCAAAGGCATCAGATGGTTCTTTGCTTGAAGCGATTTTTTTATACAGGCTTGTAATCTTGTTCTTTTCATATTTTTTTTCAATCTTTTCAAGTTCTTTTTCGATTTGTTGTCCTTGTTCAAATAAATTCAATTTCATTCGTTTTCTTCTTGCTTCTTCGCCAAAATACAAATTGTGTCGCTGTTTTTCAAGCTCTTCAATCACAATTGGTGACCACCATTCTTTGCCAAGGCCAACACCTATGTCTTCAGGCGATACCGTCAGTTTATAGCTTGTACCATATCCACCCCTCCCATGTGATGCTGTCTGGGATATTACAAGTCCGCTGTTCTTAATTTCCGTCAGGATTTCTGATGCCCTTCTTTCCCCAAGTGGTTTTGCGTTTTTTATAAGGCCGCAATATTCTTCATAAATTTGCGAAGTTTTGTGCCATTCTTGGTTTGTTGTGAAGGCAAGTTTAGCAATGGCAAGACACGTAACTTGGAAATGATAGGCCCCACTCTCCAAAATAAATTTCGCCCTGTCAGTTTGAAGCTTTTCCCTAGCTAGATCAACGTGATGTTTCGAAAGAACTTCATTTGTTGCACCAGCGATTTCTGCCGAGACACGCAATAAATCGATAGCCCTCCTTGCATCGCCATTTTCCTGCGACGAGATCATAGAGCAGTATTCCAACACAGCAGAACTTACAGGATCGACAAATGCATCACGGGCTCTTTCTGTTATAATGTCTAAGATTCGATTCTCTGCATATGGTTCGAAAAATATCTCGGTAGAGCCAATTCGTGAGCGGACCCTATCATCCAACTCATATTCCGCCAATCCGTTATTGAGAATTCCTATGATGCAGAGAAGCAGTTCCTTTTTTCGTAGGTTTTCACCCATTGTAACCAATCGGTACAAGAAATCTGAGGGTCGCCCCCTTGTGTCATAAAACAAAATATCCAGTTCGTCAAGTACGAGTACAAAACAATTTTTGCCTTCCTTTTGCAAAACATTTTCGATTGTTGTACCAATTGCATCTATTATTTTGTGCATCCCTTGTGCACTAGCAATGATTGGTTGCCCTAGCTCAGATAAAATCATATTTGCCGCACCAAAAACTGTCTTACTTTGTCGAAGGTTCACTAGTACCGACGATATTTCATCAATATTATTACAAACATGTTGTGCTATTACGGATTTTCCAGATCCACTACGACCATGTATGGTTATGAATGGAACCACAAACCCTTTTTTGGATTCTATCAAATATCGAACCAGCTGTTCAATCTGCTTTTCTCTCCCGATGATTTTTGGTGGGAATGTGAGTACGTCAAGCAATTTTTTGTTTTTAAAGTTAGAATTTTCTTGTGCGATTTTTGAAATCAATTCTTGAATTTTTTCGTTCATGCTCATATCAAAAACTATATTCAAAAAAAAGACTACGGATAAACAGATCTAACAACTCGGATCGAAAAAGTCTCGATCAACGCCATCATCTGCAAAAGATCTTTCTTGTTACTAGTTTCCCTAATCGTACAGGCCAGTGTTTGATCGCAGACTTGAAAAATAAAATTACAACTAAATCGATAATACCAAAAGACAAGAAATTGAATTGTCAACTTTTGCCAAACATGTGGCAAAAGTTATGCCAAAAAAAGGCCACAGTATGCCAAGTTCCACTTGAAACACATATAATTATAAAACAAACATCACACGTGATTACACCACAAGATAGCGTTCAGCTTTTAAACCCAGTAATTTAACAGACAACATTTGGCAGACAAGAAGAAAAGCCCCCAAGAGCCAAAAAAGGTCCCAGAACAGAAACCAAAAAGAAAGATCTCAATTAGGCCACATCTTCTTTCATGGGCAGTCTTTATTCCAACCGTTGTCATAGTTTTCATCAGTATAATTGCAGTTGTATTTCCAGCGCTAATCACAAGGACAACAAGCCCGTTTCAGGCAGCGGTCTTTTCACCTGATGTAGTAAACCCATTCCAGCCCGGAATTCTGGCAGCGCCCCTCATAATTGTAAATCTCATCATACTTGCAATTGGCATAGCATACTACAAAAGATCAAAGTGCGGGGCAAAAATAAGAAAGGTTGCAAATTTTGAGCTATCAAAAAAACATGCGCTAATTGGCGTAATTGCAATACTTGCAATATTTTGCATCATTACATCAGGAACCTTGGCCAAGGAAGAGACATGGGTAGATTACACAAACGTCAAAGCCCGGGTCCTGTCCTGGGACATTTCACAGTTTGGCACAAGCTTTGAGCCCCATGTCAAGTACCTCTTGCTCTCGGTATCATTGCACGTATTTGGAAACATCAGGGTGCTTCCATTTATCATCAGCATGACATTACTAGTACAGACATATTTTTTCACTAAAGAAATAACAGGAAAAAGGATTGCAGGGCTTGTTTCCATGGTATTGCTGCTTCAAAGCGACATCTTTGTCTCATACAGTACTACAGCAAGCTATGAAAACTCGTGGATACTACTTTATCTCTTCTCGCTTTATATGATACTAAAGTTCTGGCCACCATCTCCCATACCATATCTTTTATCCATATTTTCAAAACCCCTTACCATAGCGTTTCTTCCAATGACGTTTTATTTTATAGCAAGATCGTCCCTTCCAAAAAGATCCAGAATCTATTCACTGGTATCATACGGTATCATAGCTATCATCATAGGGATAGCCGCAGTTGTATACAAGACAAACTTTACAGGAGGAAACACGTCATTTGATGCCTCGCAGTTCTGGCAGGGCTTTACATCAATGGCAATGCAGATGAGGTTTGATTATATTGTAGTACTGTTTCTTTTGCCCCTAACTGTAATGCTATTTTTTGCATCAAGAAAAGGAATACTGCATGCTGATTCAATTATGTTTTTCATGCTTGTGATACTATTGACATCACCGTTTCTGATTGGATTTACACAGCAGACAAACCAGCCCTACAGGTTTGTCTCGCTCTCGGTCTTTTTTGCAATAGGTGCAGGGGTTTTGTTATCTAATAAAACTAGGAAGCAGTCCGAATTATCGTCCAGTACGAAGTAACCTTGTCGCCCTTTAACACAGGATAACCATCATGATCTGCAGTTACCAGGACCTCTGTACCTTGCGATGTACTTACAGATATCAGATTCTGTGATACGATTGTAGCATACGGATGAACTATTGTATCGTTTACCTTGAGTATCTCAAGATTCTGGCCACCCACGTAATGGCGCTGCTTGTGAACATGTTCATGTTCTGGTCAATTAGCTGGTTGAACTTGGCAGGGTCGACAATTGTTACGCGCGATGTCTCAAGATAAGATACAAGGTTTCCCGACGAGTCCTGCACTTTCACCTGCGCATAGACTCCAAGTATATGCTGAGCAGGCCCTGTTGTCTGCGCAAAAGAGCTTCCAGTAGATAACACCAATACAGACAAGAGAATTAAGGATGGAAACAGAGCATGCATGTTTTTCTGCAACCAATTTTGTACTAATAAGTATCTCTGAATGAACCTCTGATAAGATAATGGGTTGAGATCTTATTTATAAGTAAGAATTTTCTTACTTATATCATGACAGCACATGAACAGATAAAGATCAAGACAGTAAAAGTTTCAGACAAGGGCCAGATATCCATACCATCAGATATACGAAAGGAGATGAAGATAAAAAAAGGTGAAGAATTATTGCTTGTAAAGAAGGGCAACAGGCTGCTTGTTGAAAAATCATCCAATGCATCTAAGAGATTTGCGGGAGAATTCAATTTTATGCTCAAACACACCGAAGCCGTAGCACAAAAGTTGTGGAATAACAAGGAAGATGAAATCTGGGATAAGATTTGAGCAGGGGGAGATCGTCTTTGTGCCGTTTCCTTTTACCAACCTAACATCTTCAAAGAAGCGACCCGTTCTCATATTGTCAAGAACAGAATACAATTCAAAGTCTCTGGATTTTGTCTGCTGCGGTATAACGTCCAATATCAAAAAAGGCGATCACTCTGTCGTTGTCCAGAACAAAGATCTCTTGTCTGGATTTCTTCCCAAGTCAAGCATGGTAAAGGCCAATATCATATTTACCTTGGAGAGATCCATCGTACTTCGCAGTTTAGGTAAAGTCAATGGTAATACTATGGAAAAGGTAAAGAAAGCAGTTTATGACTTGTTTTGAGATTGTAACAACGCCTAACATATTAAAGGAACTCAGATGAAGTTTCATCGAAGCCCGGTAGTGTAGCGGTCAAGCATAGGGGCCTTTGGAGCCCTTGACCCCAGTTCGAATCTGGGCCGGGCTACTTCCAAATCTGCCATAGTATGGTTCTCAGAGTAACATCATGAAATATAATAAAAAAGATAAGTAACACGAAAGATACGAAAGACTAGTGGCTAGATCTAGCAAGTCATTTATTGGAATTGGCATAGGACTTGCTGCAGTTATTGCCGTTGCAGTGTTTTTTGTGTCAGGAAATAACAATACAGCATCCAATAGTGCCCCGCTTTCCGTGCCGCCAAACCAGACCCAGCCTATCTTATCAAATGCAACACAGGTTGCCACAAGTGTACACCATTATGAGATAAAGGTAGGCGACCTGATTAATGTGGGCGAGCGAACTTGATGAGCAGGCTATACCAGAATTAAAAAAATATTGCAAAACTTGTCTTTCTCTTGCAAATCCACAAAATTACACCTTATCTTGGATTGAGTGTAATTAGAGGCGAGTTTGGAGCTTGGTATTTTATTCCAACAAGCACATTGTTCATCATCTGTGTCTGTAGTGTGGAATCCTTTGATTCTATCTCAACTTTCCATGGTCCCACTATTGGATCAACTGAGAGTATGGAGAACCTTTCAAGTGGAGAGTCTGGCCCCGAGTATCTCACCTGGTATAGCTGGCCATCTACTGTTACGGGCTCAAATCCATTGTATGATGTTTTGGCAGTAGAGTTTGTTACAAGGCAGCCCTGTTCTGCACCTATCACACATGTACCGTCTGGTGCAACCACTTTGTATCTCACACCACTGTCGTGCATAAACGAAGAATGTATTATGTAGGCATATGCCAGAGTCTGGTTTGCATATGTCATGGAACTAATTGGGCCAAGTTTTGAAAGCGGCATGGCAACGGTTCCAGGGAATGTCTCAGATTGCGATATCTGGGTCTCAAAGCTCTGGCCGTAAATATCAGCTCTTGCCTGTACGTCATACGTTGCTACCGAGCCTGTTGTTGGTACATTCCAATTCAATTCTACCTCTGTCTGTCCTGTACCAAATACTTGCGAGGGTGATGCAAAGACCTGGCTTCCGTTGACAAGCAGTGAAATAGAGCCATAGACTGGCATCGTGCTGTTGTTTGTAAAGTATGCTTGCGGGTGGCGTACGGTGCCTTGAGCTTTTGCAAGTGTAATGTCAAGCTGAAGGTTTGCCTGTATGTTAGATGTTGGCTTGACTCCAATGGTATACATATCAGAGTCTGTTGCCTTGCCTGCAGTGTTCTGTGCATCAACCCAGTAGCTTACTGCAGGTGCATGCATATTTCCTGGTGGAATCGTACCTACTACACCATATGTCGTATTGGATATCTGCAGTGGTGTCACTGACATTGATACCGTATCATATTTTGTAGTGTCTTGCCCTGCTGTAACATACCTAAGCTCTGCCTTGGTAAGAGGTGTAGGGCTAGATATGATAGAGTATACTGTAAGCGGCTGGTTGTCCACATACTGAGTCGAGATATCCGATGACTGGACCTTGATTGCATTTGCTATCTGGAACTTGGTATCAAATATTTGCGGTGCTCTAAGGTCAACTGGCTGCTGCACTTGCGGCCCAGATGGCGTAAATGTAATGTCGGCCTTGCACGTATCTACGTTTATCGTTTGGCCTGCCGTGTTTATGTTGTTGTCTGCTGCAATCAGTGCAACCACCTCAAATGATTTCTCTTGTGGACTGATTGCCACATTGTACACGTATTTCTTGATTGTGGCATTAAGGTTCTCATTCAAGAATGGCTGAACCTGTGCAAGTTGTGCCGATACAACACCAGATGTCGATGAGCGGATTATGACTGATGGTACTTGGGTAGCATCTGTTCCTACCACTATTGTTGCATTGTCGCCACTGCATGTGTCATAGGATACGTTGTAGATTATCAACTGTGGAAGCAATGTGCCGCCAAATGTTCCTGCTGCTGGGCTTGTTCCTTGTCCTGCAGACTGGGCACCGGCACCTCCCGGTCCTGCACCTATAGAACCAGCTCCGCCACCTCCACCTGTTCCGGTACCGCTGCTGCTTGATGTGCCTCCAGATGTCTGACCACCCACGGCAAACTGTGAAAAGTGTGGTACCTTCACTACCACATCACATGTACTGCTGTTTCCTGATGTAGGGGTTGCAGAGACTATGGTTACGTTATTGGTAGTCCAGCTGCTGGTGTTGGTGTCGTATACGTATATGTCAGATGCTGGACATCCGTTAGAGTCTGTCTGAACCCCTGCCGGGTTCTTTGGAAGCTGTAATGTCAATTGTGGTGGTGTTGCAAAGTTGCTTGGGTCTGACCAGTTAAAGCCCTGTCCTGTCTCTTCATACGGATATGTCACCTGCACATACAGCGATATCTTGTTTCCTTGTGGCAGTGATGATAATGATGTCGGAAGTGTATTGTTAACATGTATCACAAACCAGTCACTTGAATTGCCAACAGAGACGGCAGACGAGCTTGATTGCGCATCAAGTTCCTTTATTCCTCCAGTAGATGGTATTGCCGAGTCTTCTACTGGAAGTATCATCTTCTGTCCAGGAACAATAGTATCAAGCGGCGGGGTGGTTACTGTCTCAGATGATGTCGTGGACGGACCTTGGGTGGCCACTATTGTTGGAACTACTGCAACCAGATCAGATGACTTGGGCATCGAATATTCAGGCACGCCAAGCGTGTTGATTATCGTAGTTCCAGATGTTGTTGACGCAAATGATGTCTGCAGCTGTATTGTGGCCTGGTTTGATATTGCAGTGTTTATTGCAGTCTGGTTGTTTATTCCGGCAGATATTATTGGTGGTAGTGACTGTACGGTGTTGACTGCAGTCGAGTTGGTACCGTTTATCTTGACAGCATTAAATGACGACTGCCATGTGTTAAGGGTGGTGTCGTTAAGTGATGGCGGTGTGGTGGTTACTGTGCTGCCAAGGTTGCTCAAGGATGTGCCGACAGGTACAAGTCTGAAGACTGGAGTGCCGTCAAGCTGAGTGCTACCCGTAGTATAGCTTGTAGAATTTCCAAGCACGTTATACCCATGCGGAATTCCAGTCATTGTTATGTTGTAAGATCCAAACGGTACCAGCACGACAACTGACCTTCCATTGTTTGTTGCGTCATTGTCATTGGCTCCACCGTCAGAAACTGTCAGTGGTGTATTTGTACCATATGGATTAGGTGATATGGTATATGTTGCGCCTGGAACC
The DNA here is from genome assembly GCA_050749105.1 of Nitrosotalea sp. GTDB lineage: Archaea > Thermoproteota > Nitrososphaeria > Nitrososphaerales > Nitrosopumilaceae > Nitrosotalea. The sequence goes on from JBOGQT010000080.1 coordinate 15,219, forward strand.
AACGTATTGTTCTGGTCCCTTGCTTCAATGTTTATTCTGCCTGAAATAGACTTGGTGTCAGACATTGTAACCGAGTCTAAAAGCTGGACTCCTCTTGCAGCTGTATTGGATACTTGATCAGATATTGTAACAGAATCTGAGAGCTGGACAAACTTGGATGCCACAGCATTTGTCAGATCAGTTACTGTGACTGTATCCTGTACTAGGCTACCAGTTTTTACCTTGTCGGATAGATTGGATGCAAGCGAGTCTTGTACCAAGTTTCCAGTCTCTACCTTGTCTGATAGCTGTGGTGCAAGAGAGTCTTGCACTGATACTGAATGAAATGTGCCAGTAGATACAATTGTATTGTCAGTTATGGATATGGTATCCTTCGGGGTCTGCCCGGTAGATGGCTTGTCTGTTACTGAAACGGTATCATTTTCAATAAGACCAGTAAATGGTCTTTCGATTGCAACTGCAGAGGCAAGCCATGTATTTGCAGCAACAAGTGGACTCCATTGCAGAATGTCTGCACCTGTTGCGTTCTTGCTTCCTCCTCCGGCTGAGAGGGTTATGATCTGACCCCATAGTTTTGTGTGACCGGTATCAGTTGGGCTAATTGCATTTGTTCTGCTAAGATCTACTGCAGCATCTATGATTAGGTCTGCACCGGAAACACTTGATGGTAGTACTAGTGTTGTTTTTGTAGTGCCTGTGCCACTGGTGGCGTTGGCTTCTCTGATAGTTCCTGTCTGCGTAGTGCCATTTACTGCTATAAAGCCTGCATCAACAAGAGTTGCCGTACCAGTCCATGATACACAGATGTTAGTGTCACTTGTGGACGGAGCAGTAAAGTTCCATAATCCAATCTGATTATTACCCTGAGATGCCTGAGAGCCGGGTATCAGCGTGAATGTCTGCGTACCTGTTGAACAAGCTGTATTGGTTCCTGCTTGTACACTAATTCCAGAGATTGGGGTAACGCTATCTACTATCACGCTTACTACCCCCACCGTGTGGGTTGCAGAAGAAGGCACAGTTACTGCAAAGTTGAGTGGACTTGTTGTAGCAGTACCAGAACCGACTGATATTTCCTGTGGCGGATCCACTGCCACAAACCAAGGCCTTGCCTCTGTAAACGTCTGGCCGTTTCCATATGATATCTTTGCAGGACCCAGTGCATAGAGTTGAGGATACTGCAACGGCACAGAATAGCTGTACTGTACAGAGGTCTGGTTTGAAACCAGATCTCTGTTCCATGTTATTATCTTGGAATCCCCTACTGTCTGCACTGCACCGTCTGTTGTTACATTAAACGAAGATGGCACAGATTCCTGGATTGATATGTTGGTTGCATTTGTATACGAGTCAAAGTCAAGTCTAACGTTAAACGAGTTTGGATTGTCAACTGGGTCTATCTTGCTTGATGCAGTCCTTGTGATATCAAACGGATACGAGTCTTCTGCCAGAAATGACGTGCCAAAGTATGCCACACCGGATGGGTTTTGTGCCATAATGTTTACTGTATAGTTGCCTGCAGAGTTTGTGGTATATTGTGCATCATACAGTCCGCACTGGGATTCTGCAGTTATGCCGTTTCCAGATGATAACCTAGTCATACTGCCAAGTGGATCGGTTATCCTCATGGCAATGTTTGCGTTGCATACAGAGTGTCCGCCGTTATCTAGCACTACAATGGTAAGGTTGGCAGTGTTCCCCGGTCTGTAGATACTTTTCTGCGTGTTGACAGAGACCAGGCCCCACTGGTACTGCTCTTGCATGGTGTATACCTTGCCGTTTCTTACCATGATAACCTTGACATGGTACAGTCCAGGCTTGGCAGCCCTTGCAGAAGATAGATGGATGTCAAACTTTCCTTCCCTTATCTCCTTGAATGTTGATTTTGTTGAGAACTGGTTGCCATCTGGGCCCACTATCTGCACGTTGATTGTGGTGTTATTGTCATGCCATCCGTTGTACTGGATACCATTTGACTGGATACCATTTGACTGGATTCCGTTGTACTGTGTCATGTTACCGTGCCTGAAGAGATGGGCCATCTTTGTGAAATTTCCATCAGATATGTACTGGAACTGGAATTCTGGGTTTTGTGTTATTAGATAGCTGTTCTTGGTCTCATTTATTGATGGATTCACTAGGGATGTCATGTTGACTGATGTAGAGTTTGCTAGAGTGGAGTTGGTATAGTTCAGGGAGACAGTATCTAAAATGTTCAATCCATCAGTTAGAGTAGAATTGAATGGTAGTGACGTAGCTTTTACTATAGAAGATAGTGGATAGAATGTCA
>JBOGQT010000081.1:0-2291 GCA_050749105.1 Nitrosotalea sp.
CCAAAATAAAACTAGTCATAGTAGGGGGCGGACCTCATGAAAAAATCCTAAAAGATCTAGTTCTTCAGTTGGATCTTGGATCAAATGTGCAATTCATGGGGTATGTCGCGACAGATGAAAAGGAAAAATTGATGGCGTCATCCAACGCACTTGTCTTTCCAAGCTTATGCGAGGGCTTTGGACTGGTCATCTTAGAGGCGTTTGACAAGTCAAGGCCGGTACTTGTCTCCAACATCAGACCCATGTCAGATATTGTAACCCATGAAAACAATGGATTTGTCATAGATCCTCATGATGAAAAACAATGGGCAGATCATCTGCTTCGGATGATCAAAGATCCACAGGAAGCAACAAGAATGGGGCAAAACGGCAACCAGTTATTGAAAACAGACTACAGCCAAGAGTCAATGTACAAAAAAATTCTCAAGATGTACCAGCAAGTAATACAGCAAAAAACTAGCTGATGGCATAACGTATTAAGACAAACAATCTCCAAAAGTTAACAGCAGCTCAGCTCAAAGTACAAGATCAGTCTTTTGTGATAATTCACTATAAAGAATGCCGGTCGGGTCGGCAAGTCCGGAAATGCCGTGAGTCTGAAAAACTCTTATTCGAGTCCACCTCGGATTCGTGGGTTCAAGTCCCACCCCGACCGGGTTTGCTTCAATATTGTTTTGGCATCTAATAACGTTTTAGGCTTTAGTTCTGCTAACTTGTCGGGGTTTGTCGACAAGCAAGCTATGCGACCTCGCCCGAATCTTTTTTGTCCAAATTATTGTACAAGTCCTGGTAATACTGTTATAATCAAAAGATATCATTTACCCAATACTTGAAAAAAGATGTGGCTTTCATAATCAAGACAGTGTTATTGTTTTGCGCACTCTCGGCAACATTCTCCCTAGTGGGATTACTTCTTCCAGAAAGGGGACCGCTTGGAAACCCAAGCGGAGGACTAAACTTGCACGAGGTTGGAGGACACCTACTCTGGGGACTGGTTGCAGGCGCGGTATTTTTGAGTGCAAGATACGTAATCATCACAGGCCTCTTTGCAGTGCTGATTGATTCTGACCACCTCATCGCATTGCTCCACGTTGACGCAATGAACAGAATGTCACACTCCATAGCCTTTGGCGCAATTGCGGTAATAGTCTTAATGGTATTGTTTGGAAGAAAGGATTACAGGCTTGGTGCGGCAGCGTTTGCAGGGGTATTATCACATCTGTCCTTTGACACATTTGCAGGACATGATGGCAAGTTCCCCCTCTTTGTGCCGTTTTACAACCACGATATTATTTTTCCAAGCATTGACTGGATTTATTTCGAGATTGCAGCAGTTGCAGTGGCAGGTACAATAGCCATCCTTACAGCAAGAAAATCAAGAAAGGTGCAGGCAAGTGCATAGACATATCCTTGGAGTCCATTTGACATGGTAATAATGTGAACCAATTGACTAAAAGGCTCTCAAGATGTAGCAAGAGACATTGTCAAGTTATCAGGATATTATTCTAAAGTTCTGTTAACTTGCAGGAACAAGAGTTTGATTTAAAATATCTATGAAGCAAGATAAACTTCGACTTTTTTTGTTTCTTTTGGTTTTATAGTCCCTTGCTTTACTTTTTGCAGCAAGGTTTCAATTTTTTTTATCTCAGATGAGGCGTACAGCCTTTCCCCGCACTGTGAACAAACTTCTGCCTTGATATCCCTTATCAAAACGATTTTGCCACTCAAAGATTCTGTTATGTCTACTGACTCTGTACTGGTAGATCCTCCACAAAGGGGACACTTGCCTAGATTCATTTCTTTCTTATGGTGTAGTTTGACCAATTTTTGTCTAATGGTATATACACTGTGACAATTATTAAGATATCTGCGTCCTCTGGTAGTGCACAGACTATGTGAATTGGTTTTCGTTTTATCCTACATAAAAGAAGACATGCAGGAAATGGCCTTGCATTATCATAACGCTCTATTATTTTGAAGTTTTGCAACGCATCAAGTATGTCGTCTATACCATATCCGTCATCCATAATTGCACGCCTTGCATGTTCTGTTAACTTGACATGAACTTCAACCCGTGACCTTATCTTGGATTCGTATGCTGACATGCACCTATGATTCTGGCAATCTCGGTTTAAATTATTTGGTTATAATGAAAGATCGCGATAGCAAGACAATCAAGAAAAGTGCAGGCAAGCGCATAGGCATATACTTGGAGTCCATTTGACATGGTAATAATGTGAACCAATTGTACCAAGAAATAGGACACGACTGGCCAAATCATCAGAAGGAAA
>JBOGQT010000082.1:0-4789 GCA_050749105.1 Nitrosotalea sp.
TATGACATTTATGGAATCACTTTTTCATATGGTCAAAAGGCTGATCAAGAATTAGAGGTAGCACGATATTTTTCCAAAATCCTGAAATTTCGTGAACATAAAGTAGTAGATATAGAATTCATGAAAGCATTGTATGAGAAGACAAATGCTCTAACATATTCAAAAATGAACATACCTTCCAAGTTTGACTATTCTATAGTTGTTCCAATACGAAATGCTGTCTTTCTTTCCATAGCTTCTGCATGGGCATTTTCAAAAAGTGCTGAACTTGTAGCATATGGTGCTCACAAAGATGATCAACGATATCCGGATTGCAGGCCCAAATTTTCTAAATTATTAACAAATGCCCTTAACGAAGGAGAAATTGACGGTATAAGAAAAGGTTTGAGAAAGAAGATTAGAATATGGAGTCCATTTATTGGAAATCTTTCTAAAAGTAGTCTTCTTAAGATTGGTTATGATTTACTTGGAGATGAGATATTCAAAACTTGGAGTTGTTATTCTCAATCAAAAATACATTGTGGCAGATGCGAATCCTGCAATAATAGAAAGATGGCCTTTAATCAAGCTCACATGATAGATAAGACAAAATACAAATTTAGCTAGCCTAGATTTTCAATGCTGGTTTTTTAAAGATTATTGGTCTTATGATAATATAATATACAATATACGGTATACCAACAATGCCCCAGAAGATCCAATCAGTCATAGATTGATCAAAACCTAACTTTTTGAAGTAATCCATCGAATTGGCTGCAATTAACATTCCTATTCCCATTATAATAAAGAACTCAATTGCGTACCAAGCAAAAGCTGGCCATGAATCCTTTGGTACATGGATATTGTTATGTACGCCCACAATCGTTGTGAATTAGATGTTACTATTTAATTTTTCAGATTACACAATATTTGGCTTGGATCTGCCGCTATAAATTAAGCTTAGAACATCGGTTCTTGCTTCCTTTTTATCATAAATGCCTCTTGAAGCAATAGTTGCTACCAACGCATCATTTCTTACACCACGCATCTTCATACAGAGGTGTTCTCCTTCTGCTATAACCAAAACTCCCTTCACTCCTTCAGAATGTAATTCATCTGCAATATTTTTCGTAATTCTCTCCTGAATTTGTAGCCTAGCTGAATATTTTTCTACAAGACGAACCAGCTTTGATATTCCAAATACTTTGCCATCTGGAGCATACGCTATTGTAATCTTGCCAAAGAATGGTAACATGTGATGTTCACACATGGAATAAAACTGAATATCTTTTGCTATAACTACATCAGAGTCCTCAGAGAATTTAACTGAAAGTTCTGACTCTGCATCATAGCCCTTGAAGATCTCTTCGTACATGTCTGCGATTCTGCTTGGAGTATCCATTAGACCTTCTCTTGTTGGATCCTCCCCTATCTCAGCAATTAGTTCGCGAATTAATTTTTTTACTCTCTCTTTATTCATTATGGTGCTCCTATGAATTTATGTAACTGAGGTACAATACGCACTTCTCCATAATAAGTATAAACCGCATCATAAAAGCCAAGAAGTTGCTTCAAATCTGGTTCTGCTATACCATACGTTGGCTGTATTATAAATCCTGCAACCTTAGACTTTGTTATATCGAAGACACCTGTAAGAATTTGTTTGAATTGTTCTAGCGTGGTTCTTGAACTCACAACTATTTTGATGTAAGTAGTTTTACCCGAATTAATGGCAAGTTTTAAACATTGTAATTCATTTTCCAAAAGCGTAGAATAATGTTTTTCGTCCACAAATTCAGAATCAAGAGTTTTGAATTCAATTTTGATGTAATCAAAATATGGTAAAACTTGTTCGAACCTGGTCGAATCAAAACAGGACGATTCCAGATAGGTTGGGATTTTTTTTTGTTGCACAAATTTTGCCAATTCAGATACTGCTTCAGATTGTGCGAGTGGATCTCCACCAGTGAAATTTACTTTATAGGTATTTTTCACTAAATTATTTTCAATTAGCTTCTTTGCCTCATCTATCGTGTATTCGCTACCAGATGTCATAGGTAGTGCTTCTTTTGTGTCACAGTAGAAGCATTTGAAGGGACATCCTGCCAACCTAACAAAAAGCGTTTTAGTACCATAAAGGATTCCCTCTCCCTCTATTGATGTAAATATTTCATATAGTCGTACTTTCAAACATTCAATCTCTGTTTATTCAATATTTATTTAATTGGATTCCATGATGAACAATTTTTACCAAAATGATTTATCTTATTAAAGAAAAGAATCACATAGTGAAGAAAATAATTTTTCTACTCATCTTTGCGGTTTCGATAATTTTTGTCAGTCACCAACAAGCATATGCCATAACTATCACTGCTACTCCTCAATCTCCGGCTTTTGGACCAAATGATTGGATAGTTGTAAATCTCAAAATTCAAGGGTATAATGGAGGAGCTGTCTCTTGGGTAGCCCACAGACCAGATAATTCTATAATATCAGGTAACCTTACACAGATAAAATCAAACGGAATTGTTACTCAGCAGATAATAAGAAATGCGTTTGACAATTATTTTGGTAACTGGTCAATCGATTACACATACGACGGCATAAATCAAACAGCTAATTTCAAAGTAAATTCACTTGGGTTAACTGTTCTTACTGACAAGGATCTCTATTATGAACCAGACATGATGCACATTAACATTACTACTTCATATTACATACCTGTTGCAGCACAAGCAGAATTTTTTCATCTAAATTTTTATGATCAGAGCGGTAATATTGTAAAGGACGTACAAGAGATTGACATAAGGGCATCTCAGCATAGTGTAGTTTACAATTTTCATATGATAGGACTTGCAGATTATGATTCGCCAGGACTATACAAGCTAAAGATTCAATATTATAACACTGTGATCGAAGTGCCGTTTCTGTTAGGTAAGTACACTGATCTTATGCAGGTATCTGCACACATGGACAAGAGTACCTACCAAGTGGGTGACGCAGTAAACATGGAATTGTTATTCACAAGAGTTACACAATCAAATGGTACATTAAAAATAACAGATCCTTTAGGAAATGTTGCTACTCATCAGTTTCACGTATATTCTGTCCACACCTCTTTGGTCTTAACCAACATAACAAGCAGTATTGGCACATATAATTATGCAGTACAATACGGAGGAGTCAGTAATTCAGGTTCATTTAACGTTGTTACAAATCCAAAACCATTACCGAATATAACAGTGAATGTATTTCTTGATAAGCTAAACTACAGACCAGGAGATATCATTCGTGTAAAAATTCACACTTCACAGGTCATTGCAAATTCTACAAGCCTTTGGGTTGTTGATCCAAATCATATAGAATATCCAAGATTATCTTTGCCAATAACAGCAGTTGATACAATGCTGCCACATAAAATAGGTAAGAACAACATAGTTGGACAGTGGGAGATTTACATAGATTATGCTGGAATAGTCAGATCTGTTCCTTACAATGTTAAAGGGTCAGCAGTAGATGATTCAGAGATTTTCAATAGCAATCAGTTTAGCATGTCTATTTTTGTATCAAATTTTGCAACAAACTTTACTGCTCCAACTGGGATAGCCGTGGATTCTGATGGCTACATTTATGTCGTAAATTCTGGAAATTCTCAGGTAAAAAAATTTGATTCTAATGGGAAATTAGTATTATCATTTGGAGATTCTACACCAGATAGCCAGTTGTTACATCCAAATGGAATTCTGGTTGGAAAGAACTATGTCTTTGTTGCAGATACAGGAAATGCAAGAATAGACATGTTTGATAAAGATAATGGAACTTTTGTTTATTCTTGGGGCAGTTATGGAAACAATCAAGGAATGTTTCACACTCCAGTAGGACTTGCCACAGATAGCCAAGGGGATCTTCTTGTTGCGGATTCTGAAAGAAACACAATTCAAGTGTTTGATACACATTTTACTTTCACAGATGAACTCAAATCTTCACTTACGGGAGATAGTAATTTTACAGCAGCTAACGGAATAGCAATTGATTCAGAAGGTAATATCTATCTGTCTTCCCCAGATAACAAGATTCTAGAATTCTCAAGTATTGGCAATTTCCTAAACTTCTTTGGTTCTGAAGGCTCAGAAGAAGGAAGATTCAACAATCCTACGGCTATAGCAATAGACTCGGAAGGAAACTTTTACGTTGCAGATACTGGGAATCATCGCGTCCAAAAATTTGATCCTTATGGGAATTTTATTTTGAGTTGGGGAACAGAAGGAATCTCGGCAGGACAATTTGAGGAACCTGTTGGGCTTGTAATAGATCAATCAGATAACATCTATGTAGTAGATAAAAAAAATAATAATATCCAAAAATTTTCATTACATGGAATTGCCGGGCAAGGGATACCTACTTGGGTAAAAGATAGAGCTGTATGGTGGTCTGATGGCGCCTTGGGTAAGAGAGATTTTGCTTTGGCTGTAAGATACTTGACAGACCATGGTTTGCCAAGTATAAATGAAAACAATGAAACCTATGAAGTGAAAATTCCAAATTGGATAAAACAGGAAGCTGGTTGGTGGGGATTAGGGCAAATTGATGATGAAACTTTTGTTAAGAGCCTTCAGTACCTTATTTCTACTGGAATTTTGAAAATTTAAGAAGTAATTTGTTGTGCCTTTCTGGCAAATAATCCGGCAATGAATATCAAAACACCAAGTATCCCGATAAGACTTCCAACAAACTCTATGGTATCATTAAGGCCCTGTTGCATTGGAGCAAGAAATACAGCAAGTAATGCACCTATTACAATCATTGGTAT
>JBOGQT010000083.1:0-45979 GCA_050749105.1 Nitrosotalea sp.
TAACCAATCAAGGATTTACTGATGTTATCTCCTTTTGTACAGTCTTCACGTAAAAGTTGAAAAGATTCACCGACTTCATTTTTTAATTTGCTTTCTGTCAGGGAATAAAAGAAATTGTCAAATTCAACGGTTTTTCTAACATCTATGACAGGTCTTGGTTTATGCATAGAAAATCGATCAACTACTCGTAAATAAAGAAAAGCCTTGTGCAAAAACTATCAAACTGGATGAAATCAGAGGGGGGGGGGGGGTCAAAACGTACTATTTTTTCCTATTTATTCCCATTTGTTTCTGCCTGATAAAAAATGACCCTAGTCCATTTACAATCATCTAAACCAGAAAAACATGTTTTTCGAAAATTGTTCAGGCGAAATTCTGCGCCACTTTTTTAAGGAATGTATAGTACCGCACATCACAAACATGAAAACTCTACATCTTACAATAATTTCAGTCGCAGCCTTGGTAATCACTATTTCAGTGTACGTCTTTCTTCTTATCCAAAACGAGCCAATTCGACCACAGAGTTGCCAAGGTAATTCAACCGATTGTACCTACAGTTTTACCATGGGACTCGATGACCATGAAAACAGAAACTACGACGCATTTCCTGTCATTAACATTGTAAACAAACCTGTAGAGTTTGACGGTATAAAATTTGCATATACTGGTAGCAGTACGCCTGATGCTGATGGCATAAATTGTGATAATGTATTTCCAAGGGCAATAAGCTCAACTACGGGTCATCATCCTCCCATAATTGTCAACTATGATGGATACTTTAAGATAAATGAGACAAGACACTTTACTGCCACGTTTGCAGATGGTCAGACCAAATCTCTTACTTTGTGTTGGAACGGTCAAGCAATACCAAGAGTTACACAGATGATGGATTCTGGTATCGGAGGTGGTCTGATGTTTTGTCCCTCGAAGACAAACTGGTTTGATGATAACAAAACTGCCGGCATAATTCAAGACGAATATTGTTCTACTAATGGCCTATATTATGACAAATACATAGCGGAGACAAGATAAATGAAAACTCTAAAAATTCTAAATGATTGCAAAATAACTAAAGAATTTATCTCAGACTATATGAGTTAACTTGTAAAGTGACTAACATGAAAGAGGAAGAGCAATGTATGGAATGTCAATCAAAAAATACCGGACAGTATATGGATCCAATCGAGAAAAGTGATGGCATGCATTATTATTTTTTATGCGAAGACTGCAAATGCGAATGGGAAATAATCAGAAAATAAAAACTTGTCATCTTGCAATGATAACCAAACTGGCATTTGGAATTTGATGGATTGCTTGATGTTTTTCAAATCATGTCGTCAAACCAAAAATAATGCAAATAAAAAATTTTTAACAGAAAAATTGGAAGATTATGTCAAGATCGACTAAAAACTCTATGCTTAATAGAGACGTAAATTGACACTTTGTATGGCAAAAGCCAAATCAAAAGCAAAATCAAAATCAAAAAGCAAGAAAAAATAAAACCTGAAAAAGGTTTTCTTCCTTTTTCCAAAGGAAATAATACAACAAATAATTTTCTAATATTTTATCTTCTCAGTTATCCGGATAGATTATCTCGCTTTCTGTCACGATGCAATCAACTTTCACATCATGGTTGTCATGAGGGATTGCCTTTACCACCTGTTTGGAGTATGATAATGCGATCTTTTTTGAGCGTTTGTCGTGCAAATACCTGTCATAGTACCCAAATCCATACCCAAGCCTGTATCCTTCCCTTGTAAGGGCAATTGCAGGCACCAAAATCACCTCAAGTTTCTTTACAGGCTCGCAGCGCTCCTTTGGCTCCATCACAGAAAAGTTGCCAATCTCAAGGTCTGAAAAACTAGAAATCTTTCTAAATATGAGGTCGTCTTTCTCAACTTTTGGCAGCGACAGCTCTTTTCCGGCGTTTAGAATCTCTTGCAGGATGTTCTGCGTGCGAACCTCGCTTCCTACTGCAAAATATCCTCCTATTATGCGGGCGTTTCTGTAATATTCTATCTTTCGAAGGTTATCCTGAATCTTGCCGCTTGCTATGTTGATAAAGTCAAGCGAGGTGACATCTCTCTGGTCCAAAAGCTGCTTGCGAAGCTGCGCCTTTTCAACGGTTTGTGACAAATCCTTTACTGATTGAAGCTGCGGTGACGGTGTTTCTTAAAAGCATCGCTCTAGTCATGGGGCCTACACCTCCGGGAACAGGAGTCGCATACGATGCTTTCTTGATGATATCTTCATAGTCGGCATCGCCTGTAATCTTGCCGTCTACCCTACTTGTTCCAACGTCAATTACCACAGAGCCTGGCTTTATCATGTCAGCAGTAAGGGTAAATCTGTCCCTGTCACCAACTGCGGTAACTATGACATCTGCTTCAAGGCAGTGCTGTTTGAGGTTTCCAGTCCTTGAGTGACACGTGGTGACTGTGGCATTTTTTTCAAGCATTAGATGGTATAGGGGCTTGCCCACAAGATTGCTTCTGTTTATTATGACAGCATTTTTTCCAGCCAAGTCAATTTCGTAATAATCAAAGAGCAGCATGATACCTGAAGGGGTACAAGGCTTCAAGATTGCCCTGCCTGAAGACAAGAGCCCCATATTGTATGGCGTAAGGCCGTCCACATCCTTTATTGGAGAAATTCTTGCCATTGTTGCAAACTCGTCAAGTGTTTTTGGCAGGGGCAGCTGGACCAAGATTCCATGAACTGTATCATCGTTATTTAGAAGATTAATCAGGCTGTCAATCTCTTTCTGAGAAAATGCCTGTGGTAACTTGTGGTCCTTGGTTATGATGCCAACCTGGGCGCAATCTTTTTGCTTGCTTGCCACATATGACGCAGATGCCGGGTCATCTCCTATCAAGACAGTTGCAAGGCATGGGTCGATGCCATCTTTTTTCAGCTCGGCAACTGATGCCTTTACTAAATCTTTGACAGAATTTGCAACTAGAGTGCCGTCTATCTTTTGCCCAGTCAAACATCATTGAGTAATTTTCAGGATATTTAATCCTTGGAACTTAATTATACCAAATCACTAGGATTTTTTGATGAACCCGCGAGAAGCAGAAATTGTAATTCGGCAAACACTTGAGCAAGTCAAAAAACACGAAATCGAGCTGCATCTGGGATGTGTGGCATGCCATGTCATATTTTCGCTAAAAGAAAAATCAGGAAGATCAGAGCAGGACGCAGCAGACCTGTTATCGACAGTCCTTACAGGTAACCCGGAGCTAAACTCCGAGTTTATTGAAACAGTAGAGACCATACACATGACAGAAAGGGGAATGGGAGGGGCATTTGCAACACGGGAGAGGGAGTCAAAGGACAGTTATCTAGAGGCCTATTTCTCAAATGTATTAGAAGAGCTTGCATCGGATTTACAGCACGCATCGCATGACATGCTTCTTAGAAAGTTATTGCTAAGCTACATGTCTTTGTATCTTGCCCAAACAATTGGCGTGGATTACCATGCCGCAACTGAAGAGCTGTACTATCTGCTACGAAAAGATGATGGCAAAAACTCTAAAATTGCATACCTTATTGCAAGATTTGAAGAAAAGGTAAAAAAACAAGATTTTGCCAGCAGTTAAAGTCATAAATCTTAGGTAAATCAGTTTTCAAGTATTGAAGATAGAGTTTGATACAAAAAAATACGTAAAAGATCTGGTCAAGGGAAAAACGTACTTTCATACTTTTCTAAACCGCGAAAACATTGCAGCAGGAATACTCAGGCTGGCACCGGGAGAAAAAGACACCCAAGGGCCGCATGACAGTGACGAAGTATACTATGTGGTTAGAGGAAATGGCTTTCTAAAGATTGGAGACAAAGACTACCAACTATCAGAGGGAATGTCATACTTTGTGGCAAAAAACACAGACCATCACTTTCATGGCAATAAAGAAGAACTAGTGGCAGTCTATTTTTTTAGTGGCCAAGACTCGTAAGACGGGATTTTCAGGCATAGTGCTGATAATGGTTTTAAACATATCAAGATGAATTGAGACAAGGATATTCGATAGTTAAGCATAGTTACAATAGTTACACATAGTTTTAATTATTCTACATGCTATGATATAGTGAAGATAACATGCAACGAGCAGTAAAACCCAAGAAAATAGATGACGTAACACCAGAGGAAAAAGCAGACGTAGAAGCATTCTACAAAGCAAAAGCCAAAGGCGAAACTAAAAAAAGTTCATTAGAAGAATTCCTCAAAGAACTACACGAATAAATTGTGGGTACTTGTTACCTGTGTCATCAAGCATCTCATAAATAAGACAAGAACAAAGAATTACATAAATGTGGATTCCAGAACGAACCAAACTATTTACCAGACAATACAAATCATTACATTCTGATTTACAAAAAAATGTTAATTTGGCCATAACTGAACTAGTAAAGTCTGAAAATCCTATCAAATTAGGCAAATACAAACCAAGTATCAAAGTATATGCTTACGTTCTTGATAAAAGTAATAGGCTTCTCTACAATGTATCATTTAATGAACATGTAATCGAATTCATACGTGTCGGCAGTCATAAACAAGTATATGGTAAGGATTAAGCGAACCGTTGGTTTGATACATGTATAGAATATAACAATACTCTTGCTAATATGCCAAACTCATGGCATACTTGCATTTGTGATGAGATTTTGTAAACCCCTTTGGCAGTTTAAGCTGAGTTGTCTTCTTATGTAACAAACTAAGGAAAAACCAAAAGTTGAACCGAAACTTTGCAGTATCAATCTTGATTATTGCCTCATTATCGCTAGTATCAAGCATGGTCATACCGGAAGTATATGCCACAGGCCAGGAAGGAAAATGGAGTGCACGCCCGTACTTTCAACTTGCTGGCAATGCCACCTCGTCTCCAAAAGGCCTTGACACAACACAGGTATGGAGTGCCTATGGCTTTTCCAAGATGAACTGTGCAATGACTAGTACCGTGGGATGGGATTACGTAAATCTCTGCGGACACGGCAAGACAATTGCCATAGTTGACGCATATGACGACCCGACAATAGAAAACGACTTGGCAACATTTGACGGACATTGGGGCCTGCCTGATTGTAACACATCAAACGGATGCTTTGAAAAAGTAACTATAGGAAATACCACTAGCAGTAATTCTACTTGGGCATTAGAGGAATCACTTGATGTCGAGTGGGCACATGCTACTGCACCAGGTGCAAAAATAGTTTTGGTTGAATCAAGGTCAAACAATTTCAGGGACCTGATGCACTCGATAAATTACACCGAGACCAAGACTGGCGCAAGCCAAATATCGATGGGCTGGGGTGTGCCAGAATTTCAAAATGAAACAAAATATGACTCTAATTTTGCCAAGGCAGGCATTAGCTTCTTTGCACCTTCAGGCAATGGCAACAGCCACCTGTATCCTTCTGCTTCTCCATATGTGATATCAGTGGGTGGAACAACCCTTAACGTAGCTACAAGCGGTTCAGTAAAAAGTGAAACTGCATGGAGTGCAAGCTCTGGAGGAGAAAGTTACTATGAGCAAGAACCACAATACCAGATGATATACGGCATTGACAGTGACAACAAGAGGACTGTCCCAGATGTTTCTTATGATGCTAATCCACAAACAGGCTTTCCAGTTTATGATTCAACCTTATACAATAACCAGACAGGCTGGTTTCTAGTTGGTGGAACAAGTGCGGGTGTGCCACAATGGGCAGCTATTGCAGCAATAGCAAATAGCCAAGGTGCAGGACTCTCATCATATCGATTTGCGGCAAGCTCAGATATCTATACTGCAGCCACTGGAACACTGTATTCTTCCAATTATAGGGACATAACCCAGGGAGGAACAACTCTGAATCAAGCAATTACAGGATATGACTTTGCATCTGGACTTGGCAGTCCGATATCAAACAACATTGTGTCATTTCTGTCGCCAAAACCAACCGCACCATCAATTCCACTAAATATGACTGCAACTGCATCCAACCAGCAGATATCGCTTACATGGAAAGCCCCTTCTTTTACTGGGGGATTGCCAATAACAAAGTACCATATCTACAGGGGAACAGCTATTGGAGGTGAAATGATACTAAACGTCATACCGCCAACCAACCAATCATATGTTGATCCATGGCTTGAAAACGGCCAAACCTACTACTATTATGTCACAGCTGTTAACGCAGCAGAAGAATCTCATGGTTCCAATGAAGCATATGCCACTCCTGAAACCGTATCATCAGCTCCGCGGGCTCTAGTAGCTAGCATGACAGGTGGACAGGTGTCACTTACATGGCAACCCCCGTCCTATACCAACGGCGCACCAATAACAAAATACAATATCTATCGAGGAACATCGCTAGGACAGGAAATATTTCTCACGTCCATCTCAAACAGCATAGCATCATATGCAGATACCACTATGGAAAATGATCAAACCTACTATTATTACGTGACCGCAGTAAACATTGGAGGAGAATCAATACCATCAAACGAAGTGTCTATAACAGAACCAGCAGTAGCACCAACATTTCCACAAAATCTAGTGGCTGTTGCAACAAGTAAGCAAATAACACTTACATGGTTGCCTCCTGCGTCAATTGGCGGCTCCCCGATAATCAAGTATAACATCTATGGAGGCATAACAGCAGGTCACGAAACATTTCTTTCATCTGTTCCACCTAACGTTTCATACTTTACCAATTCCTACGTCGTCAACGGTGCAACCTACTACTATTACGTGACCGCAGTAAACGCCATGGGAGAATCACAGAAATCAGACGAAGTCTCTGCCATTCCAGGACAATAATATAATTTAGTAAATTCCAGTGGCAAACTCAAATGAAAAAAATCATGCCACACTGATATGCAATCTAGAGCAGAGCAATCCTTCTGCCCCTTGCCTTTATCTTGCCTTGTGCAAAAAGCCTGACTGCCTTTGGATAGATTCTGTGCTCTTGTTTGAGTATGCGCTTTGACAGGCTGTCTTCAGTGTCATTGTCTTTTACCCTGACTATTGCCTGCAATATTATGGGCCCAGTGTCTACTCCTTCGTCAACAAAGTGTACTGTGCATCCTGAATATTTTACGCCATATTCAATTGCCTGTCTCTGCGAGTGTAAACCAGCAAACGCAGGTAATATGGCAGGATGTATGTTAATTATTCTTCCTTTGTAATGTTTGATAAACTCGGCACTCATTATCCTCATAAAACCGGCAAGGCAGACAAGGCCATTTCTTGGCGTTACATTATTTTCTTCAAGGACTGTTACTAGTTTCTGGTCATATTCCCAGCTGCCTCCCTTGAGGCCAGCACTGTCAACTATCACAGTCTTGACGCCAAGTTTCTCCGCAACCTTTAATCCCTTTGCATCAGGCTTGTTTGATATTACGATTGTAGATTTTACCGGAATCTTTTTCTTTTTTATTGCACGCAATATTGCTTCCATGTTGGAGCCGCGTCCTGAAATCATGATTGCAAGGTTTATCATTGTACTTGATTGGTTCTTGTGCAAATAAACATCTTCTCTTTTCCAAATTCAAGAAAGTTCAAGACAAATAACCCATGCAGGAAAAGATGAAACTATTCCTGGAAATTTAGATATTTTAACGCATTAACAAACTCATCATCAGACATGTGTCCATTTGCCCACACGCCGGCGCTGGCCTTAATCCAACTCAGTAACGATTGAGTTGAGACGTTGTTTGAATAAAAATATGGAACTTTTATGATTCCTTGCTGGACCAAATATTGCATT
Source organism: Nitrosotalea sp. (assembly GCA_050749105.1). Taxonomy (GTDB): domain Archaea; phylum Thermoproteota; class Nitrososphaeria; order Nitrososphaerales; family Nitrosopumilaceae; genus Nitrosotalea. The sequence continues at coordinate 7,754 of JBOGQT010000083.1, forward strand.
GTCTGCATGAATTCACTATCGCTTATCTTGCCATCTGCCCACCATTTTGCAGTATTTTTAACCCAACTTGGGATGTGGTTTTCGGATTGTATGGGACTGGATTGGTTTTGCTGAGCCGGGTTTATCGTAATGTCTGTTTCCGCTATGGATTTGGCTATTTCAACCAAAATTATGTATCTATCTGGTTTCCATAGGCCACCATGGGCATGAACGTAAAAATAAAAAGTATCTTGGCCTCTAAAGAGCGTACTATCTTTTCTCATAATCACTCCATCAGAGTTCAGAATTGTGCTGCTCAAAACATAGTTTTTTTCCAAATCAGGAAAGATTATTCCGGAAATTTGAATTGGTTCGCCGTATTGATAAATTGTTTTATCGGTTGTAAATGACACCATTCCGGTATTGGACATTGGGAATTGTGCAACATGGCATTGGCCAGAAAGGTTGATCATGCCATTGGCTAGCCTGTTTACCCCCACGTTTAGCATTTTGCCATCCTGAATCAAATTTGCAACCGTCCATACCCCGAACTCATTTTCCGTATTTCCTACGCTTTGCAATGATATGGTATATGTGTCGTTATAGTTGCAAGCAAAGGAATAGCTTGTGACTGCAGTATAGTTACTTAGCGATGTGAAATTAGATGATGTGCCTACTGTTCCTTGCCATGCTACGTCCGCATAAACTCTCAAGGTTGCCTTGTCTGCACTCTGGGAAAATGTGCTTGGGACAGTAGATGACACTGCAAAGACATTTGGAAGATAACCTGTAATGGCTGCTATTCCAATGATTACAATTATGGATAGGCGCAGCGTTTTCGTAATTTATTTACATCTGCATAACTTTTAGACGTTGTCCATTGTCTGGCTCCTAATTTTTTGGAATAATCGAGTCTGCAAAAATTATTCCTTGACGTTGTAGTATTACCACAATCACTCCTACTATTCCTAGAATTAGGATTACGGGAAGTATGTCATGCTGTTGCAAATCAATTTGAAACATTTTGTAACCAAATGGTCTGACAACAAGAACAACCAAACTGCCAAGTATGACCAGAAGAATAACAAATTCTCTCATGCCATGTGAATTATTGGATGAATGTTCCTGTGAATGCTCTGACATGTGTCTCTACATGGGCCTATCCTGTGATAAAAACCCCTCACAAGTTAACACGCATCTTCCAATCTCACAAATCAGAAATCTCTAAATGCAATCTATGACACAAATTGATACTAGATTGCATTTTTGGTCAGGGTATTATTGTTTGGCATATCAGAAAGAGGCCACATCGAGGTTACCCACGTCTGTAGCAATCTCAGATGTAATCAAGATAGTGTCAGATCTAGGCAACAAGATTCCAGACAAATCATGGATGCTATATCTTCTTGAGCTTTTTAACAGACAGAACATTCCAGTTGAGCTCAACCTCATCTGTTCATTTAACGACGATGGCAAGTTCCATGCTATATTTGGTGGTGTAAACAGATACGAATTCAAAATCAAGCCAACAGTTGGTCACTCGTACCTGCGACAAATTATCATGGAGCCGTCAAAGCGCCAAATAGAATATGGACTAATGGATGAAAATTCCGGCCAGACAGATTCATTCTTCTTTGATGTGGGCGAAAACTCGTTTGATTTTTCAATATCAAAGCATTTCACGGGCCTTGAATGGCACAATAGAACAGGAAACAGCCCTTATCAAATACGATATGAGGTTGAGGTATCAAATCTTGCCTATGGCATTAATGACGATCCATATGATCCGCAATCCGTGGCATACTATCCGTACAACCAATTGATGCCGGATGGTGGAGGAGGGCTTGTAAAAGATTATCCTGTATCTTTTCCCGATTTTAAGACTTGACACAAAACTAAACGATATCAGTTGACTTTTCTTTAGACTGTATGTTGCCTTCGATCAATCTTGCAATTTATATCCGATGCATTTTACCAAAATCTCAATTTGAAGCAAGTTGTAAAGATGACTTCTAACGGCATAGTATCAACACATAACGGAACACAGGTCAACCTTGATCCAAAAAAAGGGATAGGCAATGGAATCACATTTGTCTCGCATGCCCATATAGACCACCTTCACAGGCAAAACGGCGGACTGGTCCTGACATCAAAACAAACAAGCGAGATTGCAAGGCTGCGTGGATATTCTATTGAAAACTATCGCGAAGAGTACGAAAACTTTTCGCTAATTGACGCAGGCCACATTCTTGGTGCAAAGGGGCTCTTGTTTGGAGACGGGATATTTTATACCGGTGATATCAGCATTCGTGAGCGCGCGTTTATGAAGGGAGCCAAGGTGCCAAAGTGCAAGATACTGATCACTGAATGCACATTTGGAATGCCAGAATACGTGTTTCCAAGCATCGATGATACCGTCAAAAGAGTCAACGGGATTATATCTGATCTTTATTCCAAAGGCAAGCCGGTAATTCTTCTTGGGTACGAATTGGGCAAAGCCCAGATTCTGTCCTATCTGTTCTCTCACTGGGAGCCATATTATCACGATTCTGTAAAGAGGGTAAATGATGTTTACAGAAAATTTGGCGTAAATCTACATGATTCTATGGGACATTCAGAGGCGGAAAGTTTGGGGCTTTTGGATAAAAAGCCATGGCTCATGGTTGCGCCAAACCTGAGCGGCAAGAACGCATTTGTACAAAACATGAAATCAAAATATGGCGCAGTGACAATTGGATTTAGCGGCTGGGCACAGTCACCAAGGTTTGCATTTGCGCGACAGCATGATTATTCTATACCTTTGAGTGACCACTGCGATTACAACGAGTTGTTGCAGCTTGTAAAAAGTTGTGCCCCAGAGAAAATCTATACGGTACATGGGTTTGTCGAGGAATTTGCATCAGACCTGGTAAAACTGGGATATGATGCACAGCCACTTGCCGAGAATGCACTTGATGATTATTTTTGAATCCTTCGCAATGCCCTGTTATATGAAACTCCGAACCTGTGTGCCTCATCTCTTGCATACTGTAAAATCTTTAGGGCTTGGCTGTCTTTTGGCATGACCAAAGGCCTGCTTGCTCTTGGCTGGTACACTTCTTCATATTCTTTGGCAAGTGAGACACATGGAATGACTACACCTATTGCATGCAGTGCATCTAGTGCAGCATTTAGCTGACCGCGTCCTCCATCGATTAAAACCATGTCAGGCATGCCTGTTTTTTCTTCTTTTAATCTAAGATAGCGCCTCTTTACTATCTCGTTTATCATTGCAAAATCATCCCTTCCACTCACTGTCTTTATCTTGAACTTTCTATATCCTGACTTGAATGGCCTTGCATCTACAAGACAAGACATGGAACCAACAGCATAATCTTCACCATGGTTTGATATGTCAAAGCATTCTATTTTTTTTGGCAGATTTTCCAGTCCAAGTCTGTCCTGTAATTCAATTAGTGCAGGGTCTGCCCCTTTTGAAATTGTAAGGAGAATGTTTTTCATTATCAGTTCAATTATCTCGCGTCTTTTTCCAGATGCTGGAACAAGAATGCTCACCTTAGAGCCCAAAGTCCTGGAAAGAACTTCTTCCAACACGTCTTTTTGGTCTGGCATCTCGCTTGTTATGACAAATCTTGGAATTGGATTTGTGGAGTAGTACTGCGACAAGAAACTTGAAAATGTATTGTCTGCAACCAAATCAAAAGAAAACTTGTTTCTGTCCTTGATTACGCCGTTTGATAATCTAAAGCTCATAAGATATGCAGTCTGGTCTTTTATCTTTATTCCAAAATATTCTTCATCAGAGCCTGCCCTTGGAGTCTCCATCTTTTGTTTTATCTGCAGGCTTGAGAGCCTTTGCAGCGTTTCGTGGATCTCTTTTGCTTTTTCATACTGCTGTCCCTGTGATGCCTGTCGCATCTCGCTGTCCAGTTTCTGTACAAAGTCTTCCAGTTTTTGTCTTCCCTTTAGAATTGATTCCAGGTTTGCAATGTTCTTTGCATAGTTTTGCTGGGCAGCTTTGAATTGGCATGGCGCCTCGCAATTTCCCAAGTGATACTCAAGGCATGCCTCTTTTGGAAGCCTTTTGCAGATTCTTATCTTAAACGTCTTGCGCAACAATCCAATTGATAGCATCTTTGAGCTTCCGCGTGTAAATGGTCCATACACCCTGCCTCCGCCCAGAAACTGCCCTGTTCTTGTGCGCCTTGCAACCATGAGGCGAGGGTACTCTTCGTTTGTTATTCTAAGATACGTGTATCTCTGTTGGTCTTTGAGTTCAATGTTGTATGGCGGCCTGTAGCGCTTGATCATGTTTGCCTCAAGCAAAAAGGCCTCCTCTTCGTTATCTGTTAGTACAAATTCAATGTCTGAAATTTTCTCAACTAGTTTCTGGGTCTTGTAGTTCTGGTTTTTCAAAAAATATGACCTGACCCTGTTTTTCAAGTTCTTTGCCTTGCCAATGTATAAAATTTTCTCAGCCGGGTCTTTCATGATGTAGATTCCGGGATGTGGTGGAATTGTTATCTTTGAAATGTCTAGAGTCATTTCTCTATGATTCTTTTTAGATACTGACCTGTGTAGCTTTTGGGATTTTGTGCAACCTGCTCTGGTGTTCCAACTGCAACAATTGTTCCCCCGCCGTCTCCACCTTCAGGACCCAAGTCTATAATCCAGTCAGAATTTTTTATCACGTCCATGTTGTGCTCAATTATGATTATTGTATTTCCAAGTTTTACCAGCCTGTTTAACACTTCGAGCAGTTTCTGCACGTCAGCAAAGTGCAGACCAGTTGTCGGCTCGTCCAGTATGTAGACAGTTCTTCCGGTATCACGCTTTGATAGCTCAGAGGCAAGTTTTACTCGCTGGGCCTCGCCCCCAGATAGTGTTGTTGCGGCCTGGCCAAGCTTGATGTATCCAAGGCCCACGTCTGTAACTGTCTGGAGTTTTCTCTGAATTGATGGTATGTTTTGGAAAAACTCTAGCGCCTCTTCTACAGTCATTGATAAAATGTCAGAAATGTTCTTGTTCTTGTAGTGGACCGATAATGTCTCAGAGTTGTATCTCTTTCCCTTGCATTCGTCACACACTACATAGACGTCTGACAAAAATTGCATCTCTATTTTTTTTACCCCATCACCCTCGCATGCAAAACATCTGCCGTCTGCAACATTAAATGAGAACTGTCCTGGTGTATATCCTCGCTCTTTTGATAATTCGGTATTGGCATAAAGGTCCCTGATGGGGGTAAATGCACCAATGTATGTAGCAGGATTTGAGCGTGGCGTGCGCCCTATTGGGGACTGGTCTATTCCTATTACCTTGTCAATCTCGTCCAGTCCTGATATGGACTTGTGCCTTCCTGGCTTGTCTGTGGAACCGTAGATGTCTTTGGCCAAGGCCTTGTAGAGTATGTCGTTTACAAGGGTAGATTTTCCTGAACCTGATACGCCTGTTACTGCTATCATCATTCCAAGCGGGAACTGGACATCAATGCCTTTGAGGTTGTTCTCTGACGCGCCTTTGACAACAAGTTCTCCCTTTTTCTCATGTTTTCTTTTTTCAAATCTTATTGCGTTATGATCTTTGAGATATTTTCCAGTGACAGATTTTTCATTCTTTAGAATATCTCCTATCTCTCCTTCAAATACTACGTCACCTCCATGTACTCCGGCTCCTGGGCCCAAGTCAATAATCCAATCAGAGCTTCGCATTACTTCCTCGTCGTGCTCTACCACAAGTATGGTATTTCCCAAGTCTCGAAGCTTTGTCAGCGTCTTTATCAATTTTGCATTGTCTCTTTGGTGCAGTCCAATTGTTGGCTCGTCCAAAACATATAGCACTCCAGTAAGGTTAGAGCCAATCTGCGTAGCAAGCCTGATTCTTTGTGCCTCTCCACCTGATAGTGTAGAGCTGACGCGATTCAGTGTAAGATAGTTTAGTCCAACGTTTCTTAGAAACTCTAGTCTTGACAGGACCTCTTTTAGAATTGACTTGGCAATGTATTTTTCAGTCTCGCTTAGCTGGAGATTTTTGAAAAACCCATAACAAGAATCAACTGATAGATCGCATACATCCATTATGGACAAAGAATTAATCATGACTGCAAGTGACTCGTCCTTTAGCCTTCTTCCCTTGCATGTGTTGCACGGAGTCTCCCGCATGAACCTGCTTAGCTCTTCTCTTTTTGATTCAGAATCTGTCTCTGCAAAGTTTTTCTGAAGGCTTGGAATTACCCCGTGAAAAGTGTTGGTATACTCCCACCTGGAGTCAGTTGACTGGGATTCGTATGAAAACTTGACGGCTTCTTGACTGCCATGCAATATTATCTGTAGCTGTTTTGCAGTCATCTTGTTAATTGGTGTCATCAAGTCAAAGTCATATTTTTTGCCAACATCTCTTAGGGTCTGTCTTCTAAACGACGAGAACCTGCCTGACCATGGAACTATGGCTCCATCTAGGATGGATTTTGTCTTGTCTGGTATGAGCAAGTCAGGCTCAAACTCCATCTTGACGCCCAGTCCATGGCATGTCTTGCATGCTCCAAATGGCGAGTTGAACGAAAATCCTCTGGGTTCCAACTCTCCTATTGATATTCCGCAAAATGGGCACGCATTGTTCTGTGAGTAAATCTTTTCCTCTGTATCTGCTACCATGACATCCCCCTTGCCTGCTTTAAGTGCAGTCTGGATTGATTCAAAGAGCCGGCTTTTTTCCTCCCATGTTGCTTTGAGCCTGTCTACAACAATCTCGATATTGTGCCACTTTTGCTTGTCAAGTACGGGAAACTCTCCTGTTATCTCTATTATTTCTCCGTCCACTCTGATTCTGGAGTAGCCCTGCTTTTTCACATCCTCAAATATTTTTTCATACGTTCCTTTCTTTCTTCTGACAAGTGGTGCCAAGATGAGAATCTTTTTTCCTTCTGATTCTTTGAGAATTGATTCGCATATTGATTCAACAGACTGGTTTGATATTTTACGCGAGCATCTTGGGCAATGCGGCGTCCCAATTCTTGCGTATAACAATCTCAGATAGTCGTAAATCTCTGTTATTGTTCCAACTGTAGACCTTGGGTTTTTGCTTGTAGTCTTTTGCTGTATTGATATTGCAGGGGAAAGGCCTTCAATCGAGTCTACATCTGGCTTGTTCATCATTTCAAGAAACTGCCTTGCATAGGCAGAAAGTGATTCTACGTATCTTCTCTGGCCTTCAGCGTAAATTGTATCAAATGCCAGTGTTGACTTTCCAGAGCCTGAAAGTCCTGTTATGACTACAAGTTTATTTTTTGGAATGTCGACATTGATATTTTTTAGATTGTGCTCCCTTGCACCGCGGATTACTAGTCTGTCATTCATTTCTTAGCTGTCTCTGTATCTTGGTCAATTTATCTCGGTATTCAATTGCATTCTCAAAATCTAACTCTTCGGCATAACGCTTCATGCTAGCTTCTATCTCTATTGCAAGTGTTTGTAAATCATGCTTTGACATGTGTTTTGTTTCATCTAGTATTATGGTCTGTTGGGGTATTGCCTTGACAATCGTGGTGGGTGTAATTCCCATCTTTTTGTTGTATTCAATCTGGCGGTTTCGTCTTCTTTCTGTCTCTGATATGGCAAGTGTCATTGATTGGGTAGTTTTATTGGCGTACATTATTACCGAGCCGTCCACGTTTCTTGCGGCCCTTCCAAATGTCTGGATTAAACTGGTGATATTTCTCAAAAAGCCTTCCTTGTCTGCGTCTAGGATGGCAACTAGTGAGACTTCGGGAATATCAAGGCCTTCCCGGAGCAGATTTATGCCTACTAGTACATCAAACTCGCCTAGCCTTAGCTGCCTGATTATCTCTGTTCGCTGCAGGTTTTCAATCTCAGAATGTAGGTAACGCACCTTTACCTTGTTTTTGGACAAATATTCTGCCAAGTCTTCTGCCATCCTCTTTGTTAGTGTGGTGACAAGCACCCTCTGGTTTTTGTCAACGCGTTTTTTAATTTCCAATATTAGGTCATCCATCTGGTTTTCAGTCTTTCTGACTTGTACTGTGGGATCCACAAGACCTGTTGGCCTTACCAACTGTTCAACAATCTGGAAACTTTTCTTTCTTTCATAGTCTCCCGGTGTTGCAGATACAAAGATGGTATTTTTGATATACTTTTCAAATTCATCAAATCGCAGGGGTCTGTTATCAAACGCACTGGTCAGTCTAAAACCATAATCAATTAGAGATTTTTTTCTTGTGTGGTCGCCGTTATACATTCCATGCAGTTGTGGCAAGGTAACATGAGATTCGTCAATTACAAGCAAAAAGTCATCTCCAAAAAAATCCAAAAGACAAAATGGCGGCTCTCCCGGTTTTCTTCCATCAAAGTGTCTTGAATAATTTTCAATTCCAGAACAATATCCTAACTCTTCTATCATTTCTAAATCATATTTGGTTCTCATCTCAAGTCGTTGCCTTTCAAGTTCTGGAAGCTGTCCAAGTCTTTCTTTTAATTCATTTCTGATTGACTGGATTGCAGCCTTTCTTGCATCTGATGCAATCAGGTAATGCTTTGCAGGAAATATTTTGATCTTGGATACTTGTTTTTGTTCTTTTAACGATACGGGCTGGCAAATTGATATCTTGTCAACATCGTCGCCAAATAGAGAAATTCGGATTACATCTTCCGAGTATGCGGGGATGACATCTATGGTATCGCCCTTTATTCGAAATCTTCCTGCAACAAGCTCAGTGTCATTTCTTTCATATCTTGCATTAACAAGTTTTTTTATCAAGGCTCCTCTTCCAACTTCACTGCCTTTTTCTATTGTAATTGCCATCTCCTCCCATTCACTAGGCGAGCCCAGTGAATAGATACAAGATACCGTGGATACGATGATTGTGGGCTCTTCTGACAGAATCATTGCGGTTGCCTCCAAGCGCAATCTCTCTATCTTTTCGTTAATCTGTGTGTCTTTTTCGATATATGTGTCAGTCTGAGCAATATAGCTTTCAGGCTGGTAATAGTCATAATATGACACAAAATAGCCTACATTGTTTTTTGGAAAGAACTGTTTTAGTTCTGCATATAGTTGAGCGGCCAGTGTCTTGTTGTGGGATATGACAAGTGTTTTTTTTCCAGTTCGTGCAATGGCATTTGCCACGGTAAATGTCTTACCGCTTCCTGTTACTCCAAGCAGGGTCTGATTTTTCTTCTCCTTTATTCCTTCTACAAGAATATCTATTGCCTGAGGCTGGTCACCAGTTGGCACAAAGTCTGATACGATCTCATAGGCAGGATTTTGAAGCAAGATGAATTTGTTTTAGGTCTTTCCTAACTAAAACTTTGAGTTCTTTTTGCTGTTGACTTGGTGTTCACAGGTAGGTATGCTGTATTTCTACCAGCTTGGCTCTTCTGATATCTCAAGGCCGTCTTTTGTCTGTTTGAGGCCCATTATTTTTACTGTATTTTTTGCAGTTGGAGAATTTCTCTCAAGAATATGTCTGGCAAGCTCAAGCCGTGTTTTTTTGTCCAGGTGCTGTCCTATCTTGTACTTGCCGCGCATTGTTTTTGGTACGACCTTGATTACTGCAACTTCTTCTAAGACATGCATCTCAGGGCTCATCTTTTCGTATCGTCCCTCCGGCTGGTATTTTTCCATCAATGCATTGAGGGCAAACACCTTTTCGTTTCTATCCGTTACTGTGCTTCCGTGTCCCTTTATCACCACACTGATGTAAAGTGTATCTGCCTGCGATGCATCTGTTGGGTGGCTAAAATACGAGGGTAAAAACTCTAAACTTTGATCCACTTCAAAGCCAACCTGTGGGTTTCTAGTGATATTTTCAAGTTTCTCTCCCCTGATATGCGAATGCATGTAAATGGCGTCTTTTGCATAGACAAAATTCATGGGAATTATCTGGGGATAGCCTTCCTTGTCTATACTACAAATTCGTCCTACTTCCTGGCTGTTTAGAAACTCTACTATCTTTGCTTTTGATTTTATCTCAAGTCGTCCAAGCAGTTGCATGCTCTTAATTCCCAGCATTGATATTTCTGCATATAGTTTTAATAGTTAAATTGGGGCTATACTATTACTTGGCATGACTCTTGACAAAGACAAGTCTACTCTTAGAGCCTTTGTATTGATCGGAACTTCGGTTGCAATCTTTTCAAGTTTTGTATATCGTTTGTTTGCAGACACAATACCGTCTATTTTTTGGGTGCATCTCAAGGAGATAGGAGCTGCTCTGATAATGATGGCAGTCTTTGTGTTTGCTATAGCATGGCTGCTAAAGGCAAAGCCTCACAAAAAACCAACACGATATCTTGTCAAGGTATTTGATGTCTTTGGACAAGAGTTTAAAATCGAGGGCATAAGGTCGGAATTTAAGACTCATGATGTAGCGTGGAGTTTTATGAAACAATACAAAAAATCTTATCCTCTCTACAACTTTGCCCTTGTCTCTGATCTACCAAACTCAGACAAGATGACTATCTTCAGGTATCTTTAAAATATCTAGAGATTACTTTCTTGGATTGTTTTGTTCTTTAAAGTATGGCAACACTGTAGAGCCAAACTTGTCTATTGAACCAAAGTATCCAGAGCCCCAGAATCTGACAATAAAATGATTGACTCCAGCTTTTATGAATCTCTCAAAGACTGGTATTATGTCGTCTGGTGTACCAAGTGCTATTGATGATCGTGCCACTTTGTCAGGAATTGTCTGTGCAGCCTCTCTCATCTTTACTATCCATTCTTGGTTTGACATGGAATATTCTGTGAAATATTTTTTAAAGTCAAAGCCTGCAACGTCTTTGATTCCGTGTACTTTGAGAACTTCGGGTTTGAACAAGCTAACCTTTACGGCATTTTTCATCTTAGCCCATGCTATTTCAGAATCATCTGCAAAATAAACATCGATATCTACACCAAATTGGAATTTTGAATCGTCTCTGCCGTTTTCTTTCATGGATTGTTTGATGGTCTTGGCATGTTCTTCATAAAGTTCTGGGGTATATCCTATTGGAATCCATCCGTCTCCGTATTTTCCACACAGTGCAAGAGTTCTAGGTGCACCGGCTGCCATGTATATTGGAGGATGTGGATCGCGAATAGGTCTTGCTTGCAAGCATGCTTCTTCAAGTTGGTAAAACTCTCCCTTGAAATTTACGCGATGTTCAGGCGAGGATTCAAAAAGTAACTTGATTACCTGTAGCTGTTCTTCAAATCTGCCCACTGGTTTGTCCCATTGTATCTTGAATTCTTTGATGTTTTGGGCTTCGCCTGCACCTATGCCAAGAGTTCCTCTTCCATGTGAAATTCTATCAAGTGTAATTGCAGCCAGAGCAATATTTGATGGATGTCGTCTGACAGCGTCTGTCACACAAGTTCCAAGCTCAACTTTGTTTGTAATGGCCGCTATGGCAGAAAGCATGACCCATGGATCATTTACAATTGCATGATTCCACTGGGGTACGTTGCTGTGGTCCATGTACCAAATCGAGTCGTATCCCACCTTGTCGGCTAGTACGCAAGCTGTCAAGATTTGATCTTCTGTTAGTCCAAGTCGAGCTACGTTCAACCCCTGTTGAATTCCAAATTTTATCATGTTATTCGAAACCCTGTTGCAATTTGGTCTAATGGTGTGATATTTAAGTTTAGTAAGATGGGGCGATAGCAGTCATTTTTGTGATAAAGTGACAGTAAAATCTGTCAAAGAACGACAACTGGTAAAATATTCTATAATTTGACTCTGTAATAGTCCCATCTCTCAGGATCGAACTGTTTTACAAATTCTATTCTCTCATTTCTTTTCATCCTTTCCTGTATTACATCTCTTAGAGCAAAACTTGAGAGATATTTGTATTTCTTGGACTGGGCCTGCATCAAAAACAATTGGCGCATCTCACGGCCGCCTCTTAATCCCCAATATCCCATTTTCAGCGCAATAGGCTCTAAAAATACGGTGTCCCCTTTTCCAAAATGAGGATCGTCTATGCCAGAACGAAGTTTGTAGTTTTCTACTGATGTTCCTTTTACAAAACCGACAATTGGCCCGTCTTTGTCTCCAAATCTTAGCGTATTGAGTAACACACTTGGATTGCGGATAGATTCTGCAAAACTTGTTTGCTGAAACTGAAGAGGATATGGCAACTCTTGGAAGATCTCAAAGAGCACATTGATGAATTTATCATCTTGTCTTGTTTTGATTGGATCAATTGTGGGGACCATCTGAACTTTGTCATAAATAACTGAAGCTTGGTTTTGTATTTCGTTTTCGCGTAGCTTCATAAATCCTAACACGTTATCCATGAAAGATTTGCGCATAGCTCTTGGTAGTGCTTCTAAAATCTGATTACACATCTCTGATTCATTGTTTAAAAGATCTTCAAAATATGCAACAGCACGAAGTGCTATCAAGTTGGGATGCCATGCTAAAGAATGGGCGTTCTTTTTTGCCATTTCAAGTGCATATGAAAAATTACCCATGGAATAACCTCCTATTCTATCTGCTACCGAAAGAAACCATCCGAGGTTTTTGTAATGCTTGATGTTCTCTGGAGAGTCTCTTGTTATGTCAGACAAGGCGTAGAATTTGTCAATTTGCGTCTCTGCATATTCTTTTTTTTCACCAGACCAAGGGTATGTTGTTCTCAATATCATTGCCGATAAAATATTTGGATCTATGTTGGCCTCACGTAGCAACAACTCTAATGTTTTGTCAGTTTTGACAAAATCAACTGCGTCAGGTTCATGTGGTTTGTCAATCTGTTTTTTAGGATCGTAATCATGAAACAAGGCTGCCACAAAGAGATATTTTGTATCGTCTTTTGTGATTCGATTCTGCAAGCTTTGCCATTGTGCGGCCATTACGGTAACATATGTGACTTCAAGCTCATGGACAATATTGTGATATCCGTAATAGTCTATACCAAGCCCTTTTTGGTGAAACAGGTCTATGGTATAATCCAGTATTTTGGAATAGCAAGAAGAATCAAATCCATTTTGGTCTAAAACACCAATTATTTTCTCCCTTAGGTTGCTAGTACTGTATATCTCTTGCATTGGAACTTTCACTTGTATGGTATGGGTACCATAAAAGCTTACTTGGAAATGTGCAAGAAATTCAAAACAGCCGGTTTTTCTACATTCTACCGTCTATGATATCTTGCAAAAGGTGCATGACATCTTGTTTTGTCACCGGAATTGGGTTTGGATCCAAGTGGCCCTTGTCAGTCATGACCACATCTGCGGCTTGATCAATCGGTGCCTTGAGAGCAAGTTTGTCAAATTTCAGCTTCTCTATTACTTCCTTGAATTTATCGTAAAAGATTGACTTGTTAAATCTGTGTGCTACTGTAGTGCAGGATGAAAGCGAATATCCGTGAGGAACTCCTTCGTTTGAAAATACGTATGACAATGCATGTCCTAGTGTAGTTGATGCGTTGCCAAAACCAATTCCTGACAGCATGGAACCAAATGGATAGTTTTCTGGTTTGTTGTTTATTATGGCATCATACAAGACATCAAAGGCAGATTTGCACATCATTTTTGTAAACTCGTTTCCTCTCTTGCTGTCGTAGCCTTCTGTTGCTTGTGCACATGCATCACAGACTGAGTTCTTGACTATGGCTTCAGGCGTTCCATCCATAAAGTAAGAGTCTATGACTGCCATGTCTGCAAGAAATCGAGAATCTTGTAATAGTTTCTTTTTGCCGTCAAATTTGAGTACACAGTATGTCGTCATCTCGGCTCCAGTGCCAAAGGTTGTGGGTATGAGTATCTTTGGTATTTTCATCTCAGTGCTTGCATATTTTGCAACATCAAGTGAGCTTCCTCCGCCCAAGCCAATTATGGCAGAGGGATTTTTTGACTTGAATTCTGCTATGACTTTGTTTACAGTTTCAATAGATGGTTCTGGCTCTACTTTGTCATATAGCATATAATCGGTAATGTTCATTTTGGTAAGCCATTTTTTTGATACATCTGGAGGAGCTGTTGTAACAACAAGAGCATTTTTTGGATACTCTGTATTTGATAATGCGTCTTTGCCATAATTAATTGTCGTTGGGATTCTAACTGTGTTCATAGCTCAACTAAGATTTGTAATTATTATTATACTATTGCTTGTCTTGCTGCATTAAAATGCAAAATGAATCTCGATGTTTTCTGTTTGATCCATTAAATAGACGAGAATAAAGGTGTGATTTTTATATCTAACAACTAGAGTATATTTTAGAAAATGAACCCCACAAACGCCGATGAAACAATTTCTAAAATAGATTCTATGATACGCGTGCTTTCCAAAGCATCTCCACATGGAAATATCTTAGACCAAGGCGATATCGATGCATTAAATGGGGTAGAATCTGAGGACCAGCTCAAGTTGGCCGACAGACTGGAAGATATGATAATATTTCTAAAGGATGAGCCTGACAACAAGCGAAAGATACTTGAAGTTCACGATCTCACAATGGACGAATTTGGCCATGTAAGGCCAGTCCATGACGTATTAGCCTCGATAAAGACGTACTTTCTCAACTAGTGTATTTCTTATAGTCCTATGCTGTTTATCGGTGCGCCAGAATTGGCGTCAACAACTAGGATTATCTTTTTCCCCTTGTGATCATATTTTGCAAACCATATGGGAACATGCAAAAGCTCCCCACTTGCAACGTCTTCTTCTGTTTGGATTTGTTGTATCATGTGGTATTTAGAATGCGCCTTCTCTGACTGCAACTGGTCAGCTATTGTCTTGGCTTGATTCTTTGCAGAGTCTTCGTTTACGTCTCCATTTAGAACTTTGACTGATTTTGGAATCTTTTTAGGATCAAAATCTACCCGTCCATCAAGCGCAAACTCATAGTCGTGAGGCTGATACATGGTTAATGCCTTGAGGGCAATTACAGGACAGTTGTAACTCTCATCAATCGTGTATGCCTTTTTTGTATTTGCAGGACCCATCATTCCTCCGCCTAACACACTTCCCATTAGCATACCGTCCATCATTCCACCTCCAAATCCTCCACCTCTGTTTGAGCCATAGCCTCCACCTCCCATGGCTCCGCCCATGACGCCAAACAGTGCAGCTGTCGTAGCTATGCTTCCTACTTCTGCAGCAATGTCTGTTGCAACAAGATTGGTTCGTGCAGTAACTGGAATTATCCAATACGGAATCATGCTCAAACTGAGTTCTTCAAGAGTTGAACTTTCTTGTAAATGTCTGTGCAGCAAACCTTTGTCCATCCTCTTTCGCAGATCTGCAGTGACATCATCCTTGTCCGCTATTGTAATTGACAACATGGTATGCTTTGCTATGTTCTTCCAGCCCGAGTTTTCAAGAGTGACACTACTGCCACAGTATTCACATGTTATTACCATCTCACCAAATTTTGGAGATATTGGTGCGCCACAACTTGGGCATTTGATCTCTTTTACATCACTTGACTGGGTTGTAGTTGACTGTGTGGGTTGTGCAGGTTGTGTGGGTTGGGGTGCTTGAGATTGTTGTTGCCTTGTACCACATTTGATACAAAAGGAGGCGTCGTCTGGAAGTTGAGAACCGCATTTTATGCAATACATGATTTCTAACCTGTCTTTAGTGCCTTGCCGCAGCCTGAGCAAAATTTAGAATCGCTAGCAATATGAGCTCCGCACTGTGGACACAGAATTCCTTCCTGTGGTTTTGGCTGTTGTGTTTGTTGTTGACTTGCACCACAATTTGGACAGAAGTTGTTGGAAACCGGCATTGCCATGCCGCACTTGGTACACTGTTTCATGGGTGGCTGGTACATTCCTTGTGCCATCTGTCCTGACATTGCATATCCTATTCCTGTTCCTGCGCCAAATCCCACTCCCATACCAGCACCCAAACCTGCAATGCCTCCTGAATTTTTTGCAGCGTCAGTCATTGCTTGGCCTGCTTGGTATTGCAGATAATTAACTCCAAGGACGGACATTTCTGATTTTGTATCAATTGCTTTTTGGACCTCTTCTGGTAGGCTTACTGTAAGCCCTGATATCTTGTTAATTTCAATTCCATACTGTCCAAAATTGGATGTGGAGTTGGCCAGTACAACCTGCTCGATGTTTTGAAGATTTGCAGCCAGCTCTGTCACTTTCAAACCACTGTCTTTCATTTTTCCTATTGCATTAAACAGCAAAATTACCATCTGTTCTTTGAGTCTTGACTCTATATCGTCCGAGGTCTGGACTGCAAACGTTCCAACAAACTGATTAACAAAATTTTCAGGATGAGTTATTTTCCACCTGTACTCGCCAAAGATTCTAAGATTTACTACTCCAAATACAGGATCGACGAACTGATAAGGTTGGGTTGAACCAAATTTGCCATCCATGTATCTATTTTGCAAATAGTAAACTTCTGCAGCTTGTTGAACACCTGTAAAGAATTTTAAAAGACCGCCAACTATGGGCGCATTAAAATCAGTGAGTGCATACCTGTTTGGCTTGTCAAAATAAGTCAGCACTTTACCGTCTCTAAAAAAGACGGCGATCTCGTCTTGTCTTACAACTATGTTATCATTTAATCTGATAAGGCGAGGCACCTTCCACATGATGTTGCCTTCTTTGTATTGTGAATCCCACTCAATTGTGGTAGAACCCATTGCACTACCGCCGCCAAAGTTTGGATCTTTTTTATGACCGAACATATATCACTCACTTTTTACCTTTCTTGTTATTATCATTTCCATCATTTCCTATTTTGTCACCAATATGTTTTCAACAGATTCTAGTCGTTGTTGCCATGCGCGTTTGAACTCTTCGACCATGGGACTAATTTTGGCGGCAATTGCTTGGGCTGTTGCTGTTCCTGATGTGTATTCACTAAGCGAGCCAGTGATTGTAGAGGAGATCTGTTCTGCACTGTTGACAAAATTATAATCATATTCGTATAGCTTGTTTAACGTGTTATCGTCTATCTTTATGTTCGGAGATATGCCGGCTGAGCCTTGTTGTGCATTAAACACTTCGCCTGCTACTTGTTGAACTTGTGATATTATTGTACCAATGGAAGTCAGACTGTTAAACTCACCCTTGTCGGCCATTGCTTTTCTTAGCGTCTCAAGATTGCTTTTAGAGCCATCTAGTTTGTCAAATACCTGCTTTCGGAGAAGCTCGTCTGCGGCTCTTATGTCCTCTAGTTTACGATACTCTTTGAGTCCAGGTACTGCAAGCTGTAATTTTTTGAAAAAGCCGCGGCTTTCGTCCACCTTTTCTCTTAGATCCGGACCGTTTCCTGCCATGTATGACCACCGTATGCGGCTATGTCGCTTAAGTATTGCGTAACTAAATTCATGTCCATGTTATTACAAAAAATTATCATAAGAATCAGACTGCGATTATTCCATTAGATATGAGCCATTGTATTCCCTTGACAAAGTCTTGATCAGAGATTTGTCCACTGGCCCACCAACCTGCATTGGTTTTTATCCATGATGGAATTGGTTGCGTTCCTGATGTTGTATTAGAGTTTGATTGTGTGGGTATCTGCATTATTCCTTGCTGTATCAAATATTGTATTCCCTTGACAAAGTCTTGGTCTCCGACTTGACCCTTTGACCACCATCCTGCAGTTGTCTTGACCCATGATGGAATTACAGTACTTTGAGTTGTCCCAGATTGTGGTGGCGCAGTAGCTGGATTAGAACTTGTAGTATTGGAGCCTGTTGCAGAATTAGCGCCAGTGCCTCCTAGATTAACAGTAAATGTTGCAGTCTCTGGTGGAATTGGCTGGAAAAGTATTCCGTCTACTTCTACAATTACTTGGTATGTTGCAGCATCAGGTAACGCACATGGTACGGAAATAGTTCCTTCTGCAGTATGTCCTATTCCTGTACCGCAGATCTGGTTGCCTCCCTCCATTACAGAAACTTTGTAATCTATATGTGGCTGAACTGTATGGGTAGATTTGTTGATGAAACTAATGTCAAGATTTGTAGAACCTCCAGGGGTTGGATTGGCAGGGTCTGTTGCAAAACCAACATCAATAGTACCACCGCTGGTTGTCTGAATGGTCTGATCTGCATAAGCCGGAATCATGATTATCGTAAAAATTGTCAAAAACCCAAGATAGACATATAGTTTACCCTTGGAACCAAAACCTGTACCCTTCATGAGTTTACCTTGTTGCAGACTATATATAAAAAAACTGTAACATGGATACGCATTACTTTTAAGCTTGCAATCTAATCCACCTGCTAAAAAGATTCAAAATCCATAGACCGTTATTTACTTGTACAAGGATACAAATGATTATTCAAAATTTTAAGCAACTTGCAACAGGTACGGAGAAAAAATTAACACTAGACATAATTGAAAAGGGACTATCTGGCGCTTTACCATATAACGCATTAGAAAAAGTTGTGAAACAAGATTTTCTTCAAGTTGGGCAAAAAAAGATGTCTGTTAAAAAATACCATCGCGTTTATGTGGTCGCCGTTGGAAAGGCTGCTGATTCTATGACAAAGGCAGTAAACTTGCTGACCAGAGTTCACGGAGGCATTGTGGTAATACCAGATAACACTCCGTCCCTAATACGAACAAGAAAATTCACTGTCATACAGTCTGGTCACCCAATCCCAACTAAGAAAAGCGTTATTGCTGCAAGAAGAGTCATTGATTTTCTCAAGTCATTGGAGACAACAGATCTGGTTGTCTTTCTGATCTCTGGAGGTGCATCATCATTGTTGTCGTTACCTGATGGTATATCGCTAAAAGACAAACAACTTGTCACAGATCTCTTGTTAAAATCTGGGGCCAATATACCTGAGATTAACTGTGTAAGAAAACATCTCTCAAAAATAAAAGGTGGAAGGCTGGTAGAATCACTCCGATGTACAGCAGTATCGTTTGTAATGTCAGATGTTGTAGGGAACGATCTTTCTGTGATTGCTTCTGGAATGACGTATTGTGATAGATCTACTTTTTCTGATGCAAAAAGAACTTTGCTAAAATATGGCTTGAAAAATCGCACCCCGAAATCTGTCTGGAATAGAATTATTCTTGGAACCACATGTATTATACCTGAGACCCCAAAAAAGCCAAAGATCTACAATTGCATTATTTCTACCAACAAAAACTGTGTTGATCTCATGAGAATCCATGCACAAAAACTTGGATTTGCTACAAAAATGATCTATCCTATTGAGGGTGATGTAAAAGATGCGGCATCAAAAATCTCAAGACACTTTTTTGGCGGTTCACACTCTTGTCTTATTTTTGGCGGCGAGACTACGGTTACAGTGCAAGGCAAAGGAAAAGGAGGACGAAACCAAGAATTGGTTTTACATTTGTTGAAAAAGTTAAAGGATCGAAAGGAAAATCTGGTTATCGCATCTATTGGCACGGATGGAATTGATGGTAACACCAATGCAGCCGGCGCCATTGCAGATTCAACTATGCTATCAACTACGGTTGACCAATATCTGCACAAGAATAACGCATATTGCTACTTTGAGAACTATGGAGGATTAATTTTCACCGGACCAACTCACACTAATCTTATGGATGTTGGTTTGATATTACAACAGTAGAGCAGATGCCTTGTTACTTGATGGTTCAGTTATCTGGTACTTTATCACTAGTTTTCGCTGATCTATCAATTGCTGAATAAATCCAACTCGTGAATTTACAAATGGATCACTAGTCATTTTATTTTCTGCAAGATGATCAAACATAGACTTTAGATCAAGCATGATGTTTACAGTATCTCCATTTTTTATTATGAATCTTCCAACACTCCAAAAGATGCCAACATGCAATGCAACATACTTTGATTGCTCTGTTGAGATCTTTTCGTAATAGTCTTCAATATGTGTTCTAACTTGATCTGTTCTTGTATTGTTGCTCTCAATAGTCCATGAGATCTTTTTCTTGTTTCCATCAGAATAATACACATGTTCCATATGTCAATCAAAAAGGCGCTGATTGTCTATATATTTTGAATATACAACTGAATAACAAAAATAAAAATCTGTTTTCGTGCTAGAAGCAAATTCGTTCTTTACAAACATGGTCGACGAGTTGGTAGAGTTCTCAGCATATGATCCAGAGCTTGCTGAAGGTCTCAAATGGATAGACAGTGAGGCACACAAACGAGGCATTACTTTCTATGAGATGGTATTCCATGTACTGCACAGATATGACGTTGACACACGTGCAAAAGATTGGCTTTCTAAACGAAACTAGGAACTAAATTTCTAGTCGTCTTGAAACTGGTTCCAAACAATCCTTAAGATCCACTAAATGATAATTCTATTGTGAAAAGAAAATTCAAAAAAGCACCCAAGGAACTCTTTGACAGATTTGCACTATACTTCCCCTATTCTACAGTGGACATTGTCATACAAAACGCTGATTCCTTTCTCCTGACTAGAAGAGCAATCCCACCGTACAAAAACAAATGGAACCTGCCTGGTGGAATTGTTTTCAAAATGGAAAAACTATCTGATACCGCAAAACGAGTTGCAAAAGAAGAGCTCAACCTGACTGTGAAACTTGAAGGCTTTCTTGGAGTCTATGAAAACCCGGTATCAGTAAGGCATGACATAACCCATGTTTTTCTTGTATCTATCTTGAAAGGGGATCTAGTGCGTGATTTTCAGAGCAGTGAAGCAAAATTCTTCAAAATTATACCGCATGACATGGTACCATATCAGAAAAAAATACTACGTGATGTATGTACTATGCTTAGAAAGAAAAGATCAATGTAACGCTGAACATATATCGCCAAAGATATCTGGATTGTACTGGCCTGCATAGCGTTTGACATTGTTCTCAGGAGGAATTATCTTGCAGATTACATGTGGTATGATGAAATCGCCCATAACGTATACGCCTAGGAGCAAACCCCCCACCACAATAATAATGCCAAACGGTACCTTCATAGCTTGGCGGTGCATTACACCTGTATAATAATCCTTTAACTAATTTTCATTAAATTAATTATGTTGGTACTACCCTTTTTTCAATAGGAACATATTCGCAACCTGAAGGGCCGCAATACTTGCCAACATAAACTGCTTTTGGCCTGTAAAGCATCGGCTTTGGTTGAGCCTCTGCAAATTTTTCTTCAATCACATGTGCAGTCCATCCTGCTACCCTTGAGATTGCAAAGATTGGTGTGTTAAGATCCATGGGTATGCCCAACATGTAGTATGTTGATGCGCTGTACAAGTCTACATTTGGAAAAATATCGGAGCCTTTCACCTTTTTCATCTCTTCTTCTGTTGTCTCCTCTACCTTCTTTGTTATTTTGTACCACGGCTGTCCTGTTTTTTCTGATAATCTGCGAGAGAGCTCCCTTAACACTTCAGCTCTAGGATCAAATGTCTTATACACCGCATGACCCATTCCCATTATTCTACCTCCTTCTGCAAGTTTTGCTTTTATCACTTGTTCAACTCTTTCTTCGGTTTGTATCTCAAGCAACATCTTCATTACCTGAAAATTTGCTCCGCCATGAAGCTCTCCGCTGAGAGCGCCTATTGCGGCACTAACAGCTGCATATATGTGAGCACGGGTTGAAGCTACTTCTCTTGCTGCAAAGGTAGATGCATTAAAGCTGTGTTCTGCATGTAAAATCAAACATATGTCAAAAATTCTAGCAACCTCTGAATCTGGCTCTTTTCCAGTTAGCATGTAAAGAAAGTTTCCGGCATGGTCTAACTTCTTTGAAGGTGCAATGACGTCTTTGCCATTTCTAATTCTGTCCCAATATGCTATGATTATCGGAATTTTTGAGATGAGATCAATGGCTCTATTGTAATTGGTTTGCCTGTCGTCGCCTTTCTCTTTATCGTATGCAGCTAACTCTGATACGCGAGATTGAATGACATCCATCGGGTTGGTAGTCTTGGGAAGATCTCTTAGGCTTTTTTCGATGTTTTCTGGAACATTTCGCGCTTCAATCAGCTTGTTTGCAAAATCTGCCAAAACATCGTCAGATGGAAGATCATCATTGAGAAGTAGGCAAGCGGTCTCCTCAAAATTGGATTTCTTTACCAGGTCTAAAATGTCATATCCTCGATAGATTAACTTGCCATTAATTCCGTCTATTGCACAAATTTTTGTGTCTGCAACCTCGATATTACGAAGGCCTATGTTTTTTGTTTCCACCACTGATATTACAAAAAATGTGTATTAAATTATTGCTAAGGATAAAAACAGTAAAAAATTAAGCACTTGGTCTAATCTAACAACTCTGGTGCATATAGCAAAATTTTCAATGAATTGTATAAAATGGTTCAATTGGAAGAAGATTTTATCAAATTAGTTGACAGTTTCGTGGTTGAAACCAAGGATCCAAAAATTTTGGAAGAGATATCTCAACTTGACCAGGAATCAAGATTGCTTGGAATCTCATTTTATGACATGTATTGTGTAATTTTACAAGATGGCATGAAGCACAAAAACTTAGTTTCAGAATTCAAGATTTACATGAACTTGAAAAAACCTACAACTTTTGTAGTTTAACTGTCAGATACTACGTTTTTGGTTTAAATGAGGGTGGTTCTGCCTTGTTAATTCTATGGCAAGAACTAAGGTTGTTTGCATTTCTCACAGGGAAGACGCTGATGGAATAGGCGCAGCATCATTGATCAAACAGGCTTTTGGGGGCGATACCAGACTTGTTGATTATCCGGGACTTATGACAGAACTTGAACAATTGCGCAATGACGAGTCATTAAAAACAGTATACATCTGTGACTTGGGACTTAGCAAGACAAATCAGGATCAATTTGTTGAACTCCTAAAGGATCTTAGGAAGAAACGCGTAGCTGTGACATACATTGATCATCATGATATGGAAGACAGCATAAAGAAAAAAATTAAATCTTTAAAAGTTAAACTAATCCACACAATCAACGAGTGCACAACAGTCCAAGTCTATAATGCGTTTAAATCCAAATTAACTGACCATAGCTCTCTGATTGCTGCATGCTCTGCTGTCACTGATTACATGGAAGATAGGCCAATTGGTGCCGCATTACTTCAAAGATTCGACAGACAGTTTATTCTACTTGAAGCCACTGTACTTACCTTTACCATTGTCAGTCACCAGAAAGACGGTGAGTATCTACTGTATCTTGTAGAAGAACTCAGCCAGTCAAAATATCCTCATGACATTCCAAATACTTTTGAATTTGCGCGCATACAAGCAGAAAGAATTTCTGGCGTAATACAAAAAGTAAAAGAAAACATGAAGAAAATGAAGAACTTGGCACAAATGGAAGTCACAGATTCTGGCGCAAGCATGGCAGTTAATTTCGTTCTAGGACTATCAGGCAAAAACGTTGGTGTTTCATACAAATTCAGAGAAGAAAAAGGAATCTATGCTGTATCTGTTCGTGGCTCAAAATCATGCAAGTTACATCTGGGAAGAATCGTCAACCAGTTGGCAACAGAACTTGGAGGTTCCGGCGGTGGACATGACAAAGCATGTGGTGCGGTCATACCAAAAGAAAAAATTTCACAATTTCTAAAAAAACTTAATTCTAAAGTTGGCTGATTTCAGCTATCATATCTATCTCAACAGTAGCATTTAGTGGAAGACTTGCAACTCCAACAGCAATTCTGGAATGCTTGCCCTTGTCTCCAAATATCTCAAATAATAAATCTGATGCGGCATTGATGATTTTAGGTTGCTCGATAAAATCCGGAGCACTATTTACAAATCCTGATACTCTTACAATTCTTGAAATCTTGTCCAGCGTTCCAAGTTCTGCCTTGAGTTGTGCCAAGACGTTTATGATGCAAAGCTTGGCAGCCTGTTTTGCAGTATCTGATGATACATCGGTAGGAACTTTTCCCTGAAATTCTACTTTACCTTCTTTGATTGGAATCTGTCCAGAGACAAATACCAAATTCCCTGTCCTCACAACTGGAATGTATGAACCTGCTGGTTTAGGTGGTGTAGGAAGTGAAATATTCATAGACACAAGTTTTTCTTCAATCATGATTTTGCTTATTTTGTGAATTTTTTAACTTTATGTTGATATATCCTGTAATCCGAGTCTTACTGTGGAAAAACCACACGGTGAGAAAATACGAAAAGAGCTTGATATTATGGAATCAAGACTTGGTGCACTTGAAGCATCGTCTACTGACAAGTATCAAAAGTCTGTGATAAGCATACTAAAGGTGCTGGTAGAAAATCAAAAGCATCTTACAGATGAATTTGAACACCTGAAAAAGGCAATCGATCTACTCACACTTCAGATCTTTAAAGTAGAAAAAAATCTTGATTCTAGGTAGCAAAACTGAAAAATTGTCCATGTTCTAAGGCCCTGTCAAGTAGCACACTAATAAAAGAATAAATTCAGCCCTTATTTTTTGGACAACGAATGTCATCGCCAAACGAGCTTCCAAACAACCCAAAACCTGTTGTCAAAGACAAGAATCCTCATAACTATAGAAAGGTCGGCTATTCGATGATAATAATTTCGGTATCTCTTGTAATAATTGGATTGCTTTCGTGGGACTTGGCTGATAATTATCATTTCTCAAGTAACATAATGGCTTTACAAGAGGTAGACACCATGACACCAAAGTCGGGTTACAATGTTGTTCTTTTTGATATATCGCAACCTGTTGGTGCAAAGCTGAAGATGCTGGACCATGGAGATACACTTGATAGCGCACTGACATTACAAACCCAAGATGTACAACAAAATAATGGTTCCAGTCTGCAGGTTTTGCTTTTTAACAGCTCTAGTGATTATAACTTGAATCTTATGAAAGACGCAGAAGTGTATATCCAGACTCCGAAAACAGGTTATAACATAATCCTTGACAATTATCCACTTGCTGTCGGTGCACAAGTGCTGGTGGCTTCACATGATACCTCGTATGCTAACGCTACAGCAGATGAGACAGAAGAAGAATCTCAAATACAAGGACAACAGGTCAAGGTTCTAGTTTTTACCTCTACATTTACTGATAACTTGAAACTGGTTACAGGTTCTAGTACGCCTGTTGGAGAGTATGCTGCCTTAGCTAATCAAACAAGTACTGCATCAAATGCGACGCAAACAACAGTGAATCAAACAACTTCACCTGCTAATGCAACTAGTTCTAATGTGGCAACCACTCAAACATCAGCCCCATCTAATCAAACTACAACTACTGCAACAAATACAACAACAGCAGTTAATCAAACCGTTACTGCTCCAACTAATCAATCTGTAACAATGAACTCTAATCAAACCATGATTGCTGTAGGAAATAAAACAATTGCAGTAAACCAAACTGTCAATATTGCAAGTAATAAAACGGTAGCAGTTACACCACAGTCTAATCAGACTACAGGACTTCCGATATCGAGCATAAATGCAACATCTATCACAAATGCCAAAATAAATGCAATCGCAACCACAAATACTTCAAAGTCAATTGCAATAAATGAAACTGTATCTCTTAATGCCACAGGAAAATAGGAACTAGATTAACTCTTCATCAATCTCATCTATGGGGTCGAGATATTGTTTACAAGTACAGTTTGGTATCACGCATTTTCCTGCTTTTATGACAGAATGACTCGTGTTTGACGGTTCATGTGCTGCATCAGTATGATGGCAGCGCTTGCAGTTCATACCTGAAAGAATTTGGTCTAATATTTAATATTTGAACAAATAAAGAATCACTGGTTTTACATCTGGGAAATATTGACTAGTATCGACAGAAGATAGCGATGGAACAAACAAATAGGCATTTTCAATTCTACAGATTGTGGAGCCAAACAGCTTGATTCACGAATCAAGTCCGTATCTTTTGCAGCATGCCCACAATCCTGTACAATGGTATACGTGGTGTGATGAGGCACTAAAGAAAGCAAAAGATGAGAACAAGCCCATATTTCTCAGTGTTGGCTATAGCGCCTGTCACTGGTGCCATGTTATGGCACACGAGTCTTTTGAAAACGAAGAGATCGCTCAAGTGATGAATGAAAGCTTTGTCAACATCAAAGTCGACAGGGAAGAAAGACCAGACATTGATGATATTTATCAAAAAGTGTGCCAGCTAGTCACAGGAAGTGGCGGATGGCCCCTTAGCGTATTTCTTACTCCTGATCAAAGACCATTTTATGTTGGGACATATTTTCCACCACTTGATGGCTATGGAAGGCCTGGCTTTGGAAGTATTGTCAGACAGCTTGCGCAATCTTGGAAAGAAAAACCACATGATGTTGAATCTGCTGCAGAAAACTTTGTCAACTCATTGCAAAAAACTGAATCAATCTCACTGCCTTCTAAACTAGACAGACCTATACTTGATGAAGCAGCTGTAAACTTGCTTTCACTTGGAGATCCAACAAATGGCGGTTTTGGTCATGCTCCAAAATTTCCAAATGCTGCAAACCTGTCATTTATGTTGAGATACTCTAAGCTTTCAACAATATCAAAGTTTCAAGAATTTGTATTGAAAACCCTGACAAAAATGGCAAATGGCGGAATATATGATCAGATAGGCGGAGGATTTCACAGGTATTCAACTGATTCAAGATGGCTTGTACCACATTTTGAAAAAATGTTGTATGATAACGCGTTATTGCCTGTAGTGTACGTCGAGGCATATCAAATAACAAAGGATGCAAGATATCTTGATGTGATAAATCGCACACTACGATACGTCTTAAAAGAAATGACATCCCCAGAGGGTGGTTTCTATTCTGCACAAGATGCAGATTCTGAAGGCGAAGAAGGGAAATACTATGTCTGGAAAAAAAGCGATATTCAAAAAATACTTGGAAGTGATTCAGATGTATTTTGCCTGTATTATGATGTCACCGATGGAGGAAATTTTGAGGGACACACCATATTAAACAATGTCATAAACTTGTCTTCTGCGGCATTTCACTTTGGCAAGACCGAGTCTGAGGCCAAGGAAATTATAGAAAAAAGCAAAGTAAAACTTTTGGCAGAAAGAAGCAAACGTGTTCCACCTGGCAGGGATGAAAAAGTACTTGTAAGCTGGAACAGTCTTATGATAACTGGATTTCTACGCGGTTATCGTGTTACCAAAGACGGTGATTTTCTTACTGCTGCAGAAAACTGCATTAGATTCATTGAACAAAAAATGGTAAAAGACGGTGAACTGTTGCACACCTACAAGGACGGACATGCAAAATTACGTGCATATCTTGATGACTATGCATACTTTGTTAATGCACTTGTCGACTATTTTGAAATCAAGCCTGATAAAAAGTACCTAGATCGTGCCATATATTACGCAAATTATCTACTGGAGCATTTTTGGGATGAAAGTGAAAAGAATTTCTTTTTCACGGCAGACAATCATGAAAAGCTCATAGTTAGAACAAAGAACATCTACGACTTGTCTTTGCCTTCTGGGAACTCTGTTGCCGCGGCAGTGATGTTACGACTGTATCACATTACGCAAGATAAGCGGTATCTTGATGTCTCGCTTAAGGTGATGGAATCACTTTCCACAATGGCTGCAGAAAACCCCTTTGGGTTTGGTCAGCTGCTAAATGTAATTTACATGTACCTGAAAAAGCCAACTGAGATAACCATGATAAACTATACTAACAAAGAACTATGTTCTTATCTTGAAAAGCGATTTCTTCCAGAATCCATACTTGTGGGCATTGGAAACAAAGAAACCCTGGCGGATCTTCAACAGTTGCCATTTTTCGCAGGAAAGGAATTTGTTGATGCCAAGACTTGTGTCTACATCTGCAAGGACTTTACATGTTCGCTGCCGCTTGAAACAATCGGTGATGTAGAAAAACTACTCTAGATCTTCTTGATGTTGATCTCTAACTTTTGACCAACCTGCGGACTGCCCATTCTCTCATACCTTCGTTTTGGCATGGTTATTGTTATTGCAGTCTGGGCGTAACTCTTGATTGCTATGGTGGGCTGAGCTTGGAGTATTGCTTCTAGAAATGGCAAGATCTGGTCTCTTAGCTCTGGCTCCAATTTTTTATTAATTGCTTCTAGCATGAGTTGTTTTTGTGAAACAGGCTCTGTTTGTACGTCTTCTACTAGTGCAAGTTGTACTGTTTGCCCATTGTCAATTAACTGCTGAATTTGATATTGTACAATCTCAGACATGAATTATGGTCAGGAGTGTCAGGATTTATCTGTATAGAAAAGTTACTTGAAACACAAGCCAGCAACTACCAATGATACTTTGATAATTTGGTGATTGTGTTTTTACCTTTAAGGCTAACTCTGTAGTATATTCATCTTGGAATTTTCTGTCACGTTGAATTTATCTACAAAGCCTGCAGTGACTTCTAAAACATATTTTGTAGTTTGTTCTGCACCATTATAAATTGCACATGACGCATTGCTAACGCAGGGTGCCAAGTTCTTCTCAATGTGAACAACATTGCCATTACTGTCAAACCAAATCATATCAAGTGGAAATTGCATATCAGTCATCCACATGGAAACTATTTGTGGCTGGTCAAAGACAAATATCATTCCCTGATTATACGGTAGCTGTTGCTGAAATTGTAGTCCCTCTGTCATTCTATCTGTGGTATTTGCAATTTGGACATCAAGGGTCACATTATCTATTATGATCTTGCCTTTTGGAAAATTGTTTGATAGCAGACTCGAGTCTTGTTCTGTGGTCTGTGCAGATGTATGCTCAAGCTTGATCTCACCATTGCTAATAAGATACTGCATATCTGAAAGAAATTCATAATCTGAGATATTGCCAGTTGTCCACCATTGGGCCACTTGTTTTATCCATGGCGAAATGGGTGTCTGCAAGTCAGAACTGACGTATTCTTGGGAAAGCGGCATGATACCATTTGCAACAAGATATCGTATAACTAGTGCAAACTGGGAATCTCCAAGTTTTCCATGAGACCACAAGATTGTGTCATTTTTTATCCAATCTGGGATTGGAACCGAATTTTCAATGGGCTGGTAATTTGTAGTGTCATTGGTTGGTTGTTGCGCAAATGCGGCATGTATTACCTGGACCTGTGCTTGTGGCGCAAACTCACAGATACCTCCAAGCATGATTGCAACTAGTATGCCACAAAACAGTGCATGTCTCTTTTGATTCAATCTCACTTTGGTCTTTTAATGACGGTGTAATAAAAAGCTCAAATGAAATGAATTATTTCCTAAACATATCTGGTGCTTGATTGTACCTAAACTTTTGAATCAAGTATACTGCGTTTTATCTGGGCGGCTCTTTTTTTGACTATCTGTGTGAATTCTTGCATGTCTTCTAGGGATGGTTTTTGTTGCTGGTTGGTATATGACTGGATAAATGCCGAGTATATTGAGCCTAGTATGATGCCAAATGTGGCGTCGGATACCCCTGTAACCTCCGCGGAGTACTGTTTTGCCATCTGGCTGTATGATGCGGCCTCGCTTATGTAGTAATCAATCAAACTGTCAATGAAACTCTTGGTTGTTGCAGAAATCACGAACTAGAGTTGCGCCTTATTCTTTATAATGTTTCATTTTGTAGACTTGCAAACATAATTTGACCTAGTTTCTTTTGTAGAAAAATAATGACAGTTACACATGCCAATTGAAATTAACCGCATCAACAGGGAATGCCCACAGTGTAAAAACTCTACAGTATTTAATACTGGCAAGGACTACTTTTGTGGCAAGTGCCTTAACACGATTTCCATATCCTAATCAACAAGTAGTTTTTAGGTAAATACAATGTGGAAAGTAGAGCTAGACGACCTTTATTTTAAAATATATGATGAAAGAAAAAACACAGCTGGTTACTTTGCTCCAGAATATGGCGATATATATCCCGCAGAAAAGGCAGATGAAATAATAGAACAGATGCACAAGAGGCATGAAAAGATAACAAGTGGTTACCTTATGATTCCGATGGTAAGATTTGGGATTTTTTATGAAAATAAAGAGATGAATCTTGAATATTTGATGCTACAGCTAGATGATGTAAAAAAACGACTAGTGTATTGGACTGATTTTCTCTCAAATAATAATATGAGACAATACAAGATAACTGTGTCTCACACAGATCACGACATGTTAAGCATCACATTGAGGATAGTGTTTTCTTCTCCTGTGGAACTTGAAAAAAATGCCATACGAAATGAAATTGGAAAAATATTGGACCCGCTTCAAGCAATGGGTCTATTGTGAATTGCTTGTTTTTTCATTGTTAAAGTTTTGTAACGCATTCATTTCGTATTGAAATGACTGTTGCAGTAATTGATCTGATTTTGCTCTAGTTGAGTTGTCTCCTGTCTGCATCCATTCTTTTAGAAGGTTATCGCTGTCTAACTGTGTCTGCGTTGATAATCTAAAGAGTTGTAGCGAAGGGGCAAACGACTCTGGCGGATTCAAACTGTCGTATCTGACTAGAAAGTTTTGCATCTTTGTAAGATGCGCATCTGTTATGTTTAACATCTGTTCTTTTGATATCTGGCCTTTTTCATACATTGTAAGGTTGGCATCAAAAGCAGCAGTTTCGTTATCTAGATCAGATTGAATCAATGACAAGCTGTTCCCAAACCTCTCTCCGTTTAGATTAGCTTGGTCCAGATTGTAATTTACAAAAATAACAACAGCAACTATGGCAACTCCTATTATGATTGCAATTTGTAAATTTCTCTTTGGATTAGGAAGTGCCTGAGGCTTCTTTTTCTTCACAAGCCGAGTAAAATATCAACCGAAATAAATTGTTCGCTGTGACAATGTCTAAAAATCTGACTTTGTCTATATGTAATTTCCGTCTGGGTCAGCTTTTAATTCGATTATCCCAACACTTCCACTAATGTAAGAATCATTTCTTACCGTTCTGACGCGTCCAACGTCAAGATGATATGGCCACACATTTACTACAATTGTCCCAATTTTTACATCACTTGGAGCGTCTGTTATGACAATGTCCTCTTTTTTTATGCCATACTCTACCAGCTTTTTGACACAATGATCAAGCAGCTGCTGAGGAAGCCCGTGATTTATGGCCCAGACGGTTCCTTCGTAATCTATTTTTTCCAATTGATTATAGGAAAGTTAGCGTTTTTTTAAAGCTA
Source organism: Nitrosotalea sp. (assembly GCA_050749105.1). Classification (GTDB taxonomy): domain Archaea; phylum Thermoproteota; class Nitrososphaeria; order Nitrososphaerales; family Nitrosopumilaceae; genus Nitrosotalea. Next base: position 38,754 of record JBOGQT010000083.1, read on the forward strand.
TCTGAATAAGAAATTATCTGGAGTTTGTCACCTTTAATGTCATCGTACTTTCGACTCTTGATATGTTTCGAATCTTGCGTGACACTGCTTGATCAAACTCTTCCGAAGTGGGAGCTTGCAGTTCTGCGACTATGTCATAAGCGCCAAAAGTTATGTGTGCATTTTTTACTTGAGGCAAAATCTTCAACTCCTCTATGACGTATTCCTCTGCCCCAATATCACAATTGATTAAAACAAACCCCTTTTCCATGCTGTTCTCAAATACTCAAATTACTTAACTTTGTCTGTTTTTACCATCTTGGGACAAATTGACTAAAAATATCAAGTCTCAAAATATCAATGTGGCCTTTGGATTTTTTGTTGGTAATCAGATTAATTTTTCCTTTTCATTGAAATATTGTGCATGATGAATTTTTCTTGCTTTTGATTCGTGCAAACGATTTTTGAGTATTGAATTCATCTCTCGAAGGAGGATTTTTTTTAAAACAATATCTTCTAACAACTCCTGTTTTAATTTGAGAACCAAATTATTTGTTGTGCGCATTACTTCATTGATATCGTAAGGTTTGTAAATTATGGCAGATGCATTAAGTACTTGTAGTCTTTCTCGAGTCTCACTTGTCACGTCTGCTGTTATCAATATGACAATGGCATCTGATTGAATCTCTCTTATCTTTTCTAATGTGTATATTCCATCATGTTTTTCCATCATTACATCCAAGAATACAACGTCAGGTTTGAGTTCCTTGTATACCTCGATTGCTTCTAATCCACTGTACCCTTTTCCAATTACATTTATGCCTTTTACCTGTAGTAAATAAGAAAGAACTGATACGGTATCCTTGTCATCGTCAATAACTATGGCTGTAATTCCAGTCTTGTCCCCGTTTACACGTGATTGTACAAAAGTTCCCATTTATTATATGAAAAATCAAATATGTATTTTAGATGATTTTTGTTTAGTTTGAACAATCTAGTTTTTGTCAGTTTTGAGAAGAAATTTGGATAAGAATTTGTTTGTACTGGTAGAATCAAACAATCTGGAATCAGACAATACGAACCGGATATTACCAAAAGGGTATCAATTGATGTTTCTCCAGTGTAATGTGATACATAGGGTTCTGATGGTATTTGTAAAAGCCAATGAGGGGATTTGATGAAAAGTACCAAATCCCAACAAATATCCATGTTAAGTAATTTTCAACAATCCAATTTCGTAGTTATAAACAACTATACCGATCAATGAACCAATGAATGCTATACACATGTATGGGATTGCTGGAAGAATGTCGATTTTAAATCTATTATGATCTATGGCACTTTTTACGCCATACCATCGCTTGATTGTCCATGATGAGTAATAATGAATAATCGGAATTATTCCATATATTGAAGTCCCAACTATGAACATCTGTTGATCATACACGGTTTTATTAAAGATAGACTGTGGAAATTGTTCTCCAATTATCTTGATTATATCTATCATGAAATAGACTGATTCCACTTCTACTAGGAGTATAACCATAATGCCCAATAAAATAAGACGACGTTTTCTATTATTTCTAATTGCAGTATGGAATTCTACATTGTTTTTCATAATCATGACATCATAAAACACTGTCAAAATTGCAATTGGGAAAAGAATTACTAAATATCCTAGATTTTCCCATAACATGGTTCTAAAGTAATATATCAACGGAATAGAGCTTAGTAACCATAACGCAACAAGAAAGAATGCTAAAAGTATAAATGGATTTGTAAAATAATCATGAAGCGGAGATTTCCAATTCAACCATTATCGTGTGAACCTTAATCTATTAAGATTGATCTTCAGTTAACTAATGATTTAATTTTCTATAGTTGATACCATACGTAGATTAATTGACATAGAAAACCAAGACCGATTAATCCCAAGCCTGAACGAGAATGATAAACGGCGAATTTCATGTGTAGGCAAGGCTAGTCTTTATCTAGAAAAAATCAACCGGTTTATTTTCTTGGTTTTATCTTGTGTAGTTTTGCTTCCTCAAGACCTTTGAAAAGCCCCTCAATGTCTTTTGTTTTTAATTCAACCTCTACACTCAGTCCTCCGGTTCCCATGAAATTTCCTTCGGATCTTCCTCCCGCACCCACGTCTTTTTCAAAAGTAAGAATTACAGACTTGTGAATTGTTCCTTGTTTTGTAATTCCAAGAATTCTGTCAAATGGATAGTCATTTCCTGCGCAATAGATTGCCTTGTTTGTTATCACTATTATTCCTTCAGCTTTTGTTTTTCTTGTTTTGTCCCTTCCAAAGGCTACATAGCCTATTGGCCCTCCTGCTAGCCAACTTGCAGCTTTTCTTCCTGCGCCTCGATGCTCCGTACGTTTGACTATTAGCTCGCCTTCTCCTCGGTAGTATTCAATCTCTTCATCTTCTTTTACCTGACTCTGCGGTGAAATAGCGTTTGGAGTTGGTTGCGTCACTTGCACGTTAGAGAATGATAAGCCACATGCAGGACAAAATTTGTAATTATCAGGAGCTTGTCCTCCACATTGACCACAAAACATTGATCAGATAATAAATTCCGAGTTGATAAGTTTTCTACACATATTGGACTCAGTTACAAGCGTATGATGCTTGAATATCTACAGTTTTGGTTGAGAGTAATGAGTATGTATTTGATAATATTACGTAGTAGGTACCTGGTCCTAGAGATATACGAAAGATTCCAGATGGAACTTTGCCACTGTTATAGTGTGTTGAAGCAGAATGCCCAGCCTGGTATTGATTAAAACCAGATTGGTCCATTACATACACCATGATATTGTTTCCTAGTGACGCTTGTGCGACAAAGCTTCCTGATAGAGTTCCAGTGCATGATGATGTAAATGTAAAGTATTGGTATTTTCCTGGAGGAATTTTATACAATCCGTTTGCTATTTGTGTACCAGAATTCTGAATTGGAGGAAGTTGTGGTGCTGACGAGCTACCTGAGTTTAGAATGGAGTTCACGGTATTTGACAAGCTAGATCTTGTAGATTGCGTAGTTTCAAAGGTAGGAGATACAAACTCTCTAGAACCAACATACCCAAAATTTCGCCCCAAGTTGTAGACTACATCTCTTACTGTGCTAAATGTTGATGAATGAAATTCACCTCTTGATGTTTCAGGTACTCCAGATATGGTAATTGTTGCAGTATATGGAATGGTGTCAAAGCTTGGAGCCCATCTCATGACAAACGCTGAATTTGCATTGTTCCTCAATTCGGGATTTTGTATATTAATAGAAAAAGTTTGGCCAGAAGATAGATTGTAGTTTGCGTCAAAGACTTGGATTCCAAACAGATCACCTCCTTTTATTCGCAAAAATGTACCTAATCCACTATCCACTGGTACTATACATGCAGGATTACACCCCAGTGAATTTCCTTTCATTACTCCAACTTGCATCTGTCCATCAATAGGAATGTTATTTGGGTTCTGAAATGACAACGTGTACGAATTTACATTGTATCCATCTTGTTGAAAGTTAGTAAAGGTGGGTTTTGGAGGAATTGGATAAGTTATCAAGTCAATATCTGCTGGAACTTGGACATCTCCAAATAGCGTAGGATAAAAGCTAGTTATTGCAAAATTAAAATCAAGTACGTAATCATTGCTTATTGAATTGGCAAGAATATCTGCGATATCCCTACCACTAGCAGTTATTCCTTGCAGTTCTACTGTTGTTGATCCTCCTGGAGGAACTGTCACTTGTTGTGATAGACTAACATCCCCTGGCAGCTCATGGCCACTAATTGAAACTTTGATGTCCTCTCTGTCAATTACGGCAGGAAGGAACGAAGGATTCGATATATCCACGTATACGTTGAACGTATATTTCGTATTTGCAAGCAGATCAAACATTATTGTGGGCTCTGAAGGAATTGCAGACTCTATCGAGGCTATTTGAGTCAAGGTTCCGGTGGATGGATTTTGCAGGTTATTGTACAACTGCTCCAAGTTGCCGATTGTTTGCGTCTGAGAAAAATCAACACCTGCAAGATCTGCCCTATTGAAGTGAAATTTCAAGCTTGTAACTGCTGCCCGTTGTGCCAATCCATAGCCAACTGGAACCAGAATTGCGACAATTATGACTACAATTATTACTGTTAAGATGGTTCGTTTTGACAATGGGCAATCACCGTACTACTGTTTCATTAACTTGATCATTTTTACCAAATTCTAGCCCTGTGAGAAATGCAAACATATTTTGCTATTTCTTGTTCCTTTTTGATTCTATTCGTTTGAGGGAATTTGTCAAAAATACCTCAAAATTACAGTGTGATTTATCTAAAAGCAATTTGGTACCAATATGACATGAAGCAATTATTTGCAATTTTTGTAACTTTTTTCATCCTAGCGACAATATTCCTACCAATTGCACATGGAGATGAATACTCCATTCCATCATGGGTAAAAAATACTGCAGGGTGGTGGTCCCAAGGGCAGGTAGGGGATTCAGACTTTACAAAAGGAATCCAGTATCTGATAGAACAAGGGCTAGTAAAGATTCCTCCGACTAGTCCCTCCTCAAATTCCTCAAATGCAATTCCATCATGGGTAAAGAACAATGCAAAGTGGTGGTCGGAAGGCTCTGTTGATGATTCTGAGTTTGTCAAGGGGATGCAATATCTTATACAATCTGGAATAATTCATATCAATCTGCCACAACAATCTACAGCACAGCCAGATCAACAAGCGACAACATCTACACAGGCTACATGCAAGTCAATTAATGAGATAATGCCTGATCCCAATTGTACACCGGGAACAACAGATCCACGTGTAACGCAGGATAACATCCAATCAACCATTTGCGTTTCAGGATATACACAGACAGTAAGACCGTCCACATCTGTTACAGATCCAATCAAGATTGAAAGCATGAAGGCTTATGGGTATACCGACTCGCCAAGTAACTACGAACTAGATCATTTAATTCCACTAGAACTTGGAGGGGCTCCAGCAGACATCAAAAACCTATGGCCTGAGCCATATTATACAACTATAACTGCATACAACAAAGACGGCCTAGAAAATTATCTTCATGATCAAGTATGTTCTGGCACAATAGATCTCAAGACTGCACAAAACGAGATTGCTACAAATTGGTTGAAATACTGGTTGGAGATTCATTCTCAAAGTACCACACAGTCTACTGTCAACCAAGCCACGACTGCTACGCAAAACCAACCTAGTACCAGCACAAGCCAGCCTAGTCAGAGCACTCAGGTGATTCAAAGTCCCAGTACGGCACAATCTTTAGGGACACTTCAAGTCGACCTAAAAGGACAGAGCCCAATTACACGAGGTAATATACAGTCGATGACAGTGTTTGTCACGGATGGAACTGGCCCTGTAAGCGATGCGACTGTATCAGTTACGGTGTATTATGCCTCAGGTTCTACTACAAAGAACTTTGACGGCACTTCAGATTCTAGCGGCCAGTTTACTTTTTCATGGAGAATAGGAGGCAATTCGACACCTGGAACATTTGAGGTAGACGCAGACAGTCAAAAAGACAGATATGTGTCCGGCCATGGAACGTTTTCATTTGAAGTTGTACCGGCTAGCTGATGACAGATCATTATTATCAGTATAACAGAATTTTTTTTACTTTCGTTAACATTGTGAAGGTTAGCATTTTCCAGATTATTCGGTTTCAATGTGACAATAAGGAGGGCTGGTTTTTAACTTAATCAAAGGCGCCGAGAAAGAGTCTTTGTGTTAGTTAAAAGTCTACTAACTTAAGGCATCGAGTCTATTCTTTAGATCTGCATCATTGTATACTCATTACATGCTGCACACTTTCTCTCAAATGTAGCAGGAATGCCTGGTGCAGTAGATTGTTCTTGTCGTATATCATGCAATCTGCAATTTTTATTTGTGCATTTACCCCACAAACTAACCATAATGATCAAGCTCTTTTCCTGCTTTTATGTATTTAATGATGTAAACAAATGTAAACACTTTTTTGTTGACAATTGTTTACTTTAATCGAAGTAGAAATTCTCTGAAGAGTGGCAAAGTAAAGCCGTATCTTCCTCTTTCGGCCCTGTAAACCAAGCCTTTCTCAATTAATCGCTTTAACAATTCCATGAGTACCCCATGACTAATCTTAGATATTATTCTAATTTGTTTAATTTCAATCTCCCCTGTACCTGCTTTAGCCATGGCAACAAGAATTTGTTTTTCCTTCGATGAAGCTAGCTTTACTCTATCTTCAAAGAAACCTGTGTCAAGCTCTTTGAGTATCTTCGATCTAATCCCTAGAAAATCCTTCAGAGTGATTATCTTTTTACCAATTTGTTCTATTATGAAATAACCATAGAACTGAATGAAATATGGATATCCTCCTGTCTCTTCTATTATTTTATCAATTAGCTTATCTTCAAATTGATAAGTTGAGCTTTTGAGCGTGTTCGTTATTGCTTTTTTGGCTTCAGCATTCTCAAGATTTTCAACTTGTCTTAGTTCGAACATTCTCTCGGTGTATGTCTTTGCATCTTTTAGATTTGACATGATTATTGGTAGACCTCCCAAGCAAAGATAGTATTTGCAACCATTTCTTTGTGCATAAGATATGGCCCCAAGTAAGCTTGCAAGAGGATAAGACTTTTGTTGTTTAGAATCTTTCACAGTATGAAATTCATCATACAAAAATACTACCCCTTTTTTATCAGATTTTTTGAAAGCATTCCAATTCTTCATTAGCATTTCTTTCAAATAGTCTTCTAGGAGATGTTTCTTTTCTTTATAGAACGGTTTGTAAGTCACACCATATGCGCTTAGCTCTTCAGGTTTTATAATATCAATTATCTTTTTCCCAACTTGTTTCGCTTTCTTAGATAACGATACTTCTGTAACACTTGAGATTATATCTTTTACAACTGCTTCTGCAAATGAATTTTCATCAGAAAACCTATCATTAAATTCTCTTTCTATGGTCATCCAATCTTTTGATTCGGATAATACCTTGAAATGTCGTAAGAGAACAGTCTTTCCAGAACCTCTCAATCCAGATAAGACGGTATTTCTGGGCAGACCCCCTTCATAGGATTTTAAAGATCGCTCAAAAGACACTATGAACTCTTCCCTTCCTGCAAGATATCTAGGCTCTATGCCATTTCCAGGCATGAAGGGATTTGACATTATTTTGAAAGTAAACAATTGTCAACAAAAAAGTGTTTACATTTGTTTA
>JBOGQT010000084.1:0-76121 GCA_050749105.1 Nitrosotalea sp.
TCAACCAAAGTCATTTTGCTTATTTGTGTAACCTTATCCGTTTTGATAATAGTCCCAAATATTCCCAAATCGTATGCACATGCATTTGTCATTGGAAGCGATCCTTTACCATTTTCGTCATTGAGTACGCCACCATCACAAGTTGAGGTTGATTTTATTGATCCTATAGATATCAACCATAGTCAGATAAAGATTCTAGATACCAATGGCAAAGCCGTAAACAACAATGACTGGCATTATAGTACAGACGATCATACGAAAACGATTGTTACCCTACCACCCAATATACCAAATGGCATCTACACTGTTTATACCAAGGTTCTTGACGCCACCGATGGCCATACAACTACAAACTCATTCGTTTTTGCCGTTGGTCAACCTATACCGCAGAATCTCTTAAACAAAAAAGAGAGTGTTTCCTTTACAGATATTGTATCCATTCAAGATACAATAGCGAGGTATCCTTCACTTGTTGGACAAATCATTGTAGTTGGCGCCGCCTTCTCATCTTTCTGGCTGTGGAAACCACTATCTAGAATCCCTGCACTAAAAGACGCCTTTGAACCAACTCGCATCAAGATAGACAAGAGTATGATCAAGTTGTTGTTAATTGGTTCAATAATTATTCTGGGCGGAGATGCGGAAATGATTTCATCCGAGATATATTCAATAAATTCAGGATTCATAGACGCAGTTAGCACGAATTTTGGACATATGTGGTTTGTACGAATGTTACTTTCTGCAGCCTTGTTTGGAGTAGCACTTGTTACATACCGTAAACAAAGGCAGTCAAACACTGTCTTGCCCAAAGGTCTAGTCGCAATTTTATTTGGACTGGGGATAGCGGTGCTTACTACAACTACACTGATAAGCCATGGCGCAGCAAGCGGAAAATTTTTGGCACTAGTTTTGGATTTCGTACACAATGTTGTTGCGTCACTCTGGATTGGAGGCGTAATTTATCTGGCGTTTGTTGTGGCGCCACTATTGAAGCGAATGCCCAATTATCATTTCAGCGCCTCTATCCTGTCTGTGACAATACCAAGATTTTCCACCGTAATTGTTGCACTTTTAGGCGTAGTCGCAATGACAGGCCCCTCTCTTCTTTACGAGCTTGAAAACAACCTCTCCATTACCTTGGCATCGATATACGGATACATATTGATCATAAAACTCTCATTGGCTGGTGTCATGATTGGACTTGGGGCGTTCCACCAGTTCATAATTTATCGACAGGCACGAGATGCCATGGCTGTCGCTCCTCTGCAAGACCGTCGCAGTGCCATGGCAATCAATCCAACAATTCCTGTCAAGAATGGAGCCGAGGCTAAATCAGTCATCACACATTTTGCACGATTCATAAAAATTGAGGTAATAATAGGATTTTTGCTGATTGCCTCAATAGCATTTCTTGTCGATTCCGGCCTGCCTGCAATCCAATTTCAAAATGAGTTATCACAGCAGCAAAATCAGATTCCACACATCTACGCCTTTGCAACGCCACTTGTAACGCAGAGCCAATTTACAGAAACGCGGTTTACAGACACGGGGGACAAAATTGTCTTGTCAATGAGCCCATTTTATTCAGGAACAAACAATGTAACGCTATCTTTTTTTGATTCAAATGGCAATCCGAGGAGTGACATAAACTCCACAACTATAACGCTTAACCAAGTAGACAGGGGCCTAGGCCCGCTGGTGGTAGGATACAACCCTGACGCGCCGCAACTTAGCAGTAAATTTAACGAAATATCGCCCGGAGTATTTTCCATTAGTACAAACGCCTTTGCAATACCTGGTCACTGGGAGGCACAGACAGAGGGAATGACTACACAGGCCGGTGCGCTTAACTCAGTTACAACTTTTGATGATCTATATGTAAAACCAAACTTGAGCCAACTGCAGGCAAACATCACAGAATACAAAATGCCAGACAACGCCCAACCATTGTATCCTCTTTACGATCCCATCCGAAACGTAATCTGGGTTGGAGACTCGGCCATTGGGAGTGGAAGGTTATGGGAATTTGATCTTGGTTCCAAACAATTTACAGAACACAAGATCAATGGAACCAACATCATAATGTACACAATAATGGACTTTCAAAACAACATTTGGTATTCCGATCCACTAACAAAGATCCTGGGTTATTATGATCCAGATACAAAAAAAGAACAGAATTACAATCTTCCTGCCAATGCAACCATATCAGGTCTTGCCATAGATAATACAGGCAACCTCTGGATGACTTCTGCGTCAACTAACCAACTATTAAAATTCGACATGCAGGCAAAAACATTCCATTCATATGACCTCCCAGCAAATTCTTCGCCCCTTGGAATTTCCATAGATCAATCAACCAATCAGATATGGGTAGCTGAAAGCAGTTCTGGAAAGATAGCAGTGATTGACCCTTCTCAAAACTACAAGGTTACAGAATATGGTCCATACAATGGCACCCTTGCAAGCCCCACTACCGTCTTGTTTGATTCTGTGACTGGCAAGATTTTTGTCTCAGAGCATGATGGCAAGGCAGTATCAGCTTTTGATCCTCTTACCAAATCATTTGAAAGATATCAGACAGATCCCGATTCACAGGATTTGCCCTTTGGAATGGCATTTGATGCAAACCACGATCTATGGCTTGCTCAGCATACATTTGATAAAATCGCAGTGATAGATCCTAGGACTGGTAAAACAAGCGAGTTTCCCATCCCTACAAAATCATCATTTACCCAGTGGGTTACATCGGATTCAAAGGGAGATATAATATTGGCAGAACAGCGTGCAAACGCACTTGGTCTTCTCACCACCAGTACAACTCCTGGATTTGTCGAAAACTCTGAACAGACAAGCACGGTCTTGGGCGTACCATTGTCATTCAGTTATACAGATGTTGTAGGACCATCGATTGCAGGTTGCCTCGTAGCGGTAGCATTCATCTACACCAAAAGCGCAACAGAGGTAAGCGACAGTTTGAGACAGATAAAGAAAATTCGGGTTTTCTCCCCTTAATGCGGTAAAAAACTGGCTCTATTCCATCCATGAATAGACTTTTTGCTGTTTGTTCGTTGTACCAGTTGATTTAAATTTGATTTTGACCAATTTTTATTGTGTTTAGGCCACAATCATTGATCGAGCCCAAGTCTACGCTGATAAGCATAATAATATTTGCACTCGTTGTTGCCCTATCCATACCTGTCATAATGCCCAACCTCTTCAAACAGTACGAGTCCTTTCACATTCTCTTACACATAGGTGGAATAGGTTTTGCATCCTTTCTTACAGTAGTAGCTGCAGCGGCATATCGCAAGGTTAAGACTCGCAGACTTTTGTTTACTACCATTGCTTTTGGAACTTTTATCGTAGCAGAGATATTTTGGTTAGTTGATGCGGCATGGGAATCAAAGTATTACTTTTGGACCTTTTCATCTTCTGAGATAGGTCATGTCACCGTGTTCTTTGCATTATTGATGTTTGCACTAAGTGTGTTCAGGAGAGATTGAGATGGACAGAGTAACACAGATAGTTGAAGTTATTGAAAAAAATCCCGGCATAAAGTTTCGCGAAATAATGCGAGAGACTGGAATGAAAAATGGTGTTCTAGGGTATTATGCCGCCAGACTTGAAAAAGATGGTGCAGTAAAGATAGAAAGAAGTCCAGGTCAGACCAGATTTTATCCCCCAGGAGTTCCAGACGATGATATATTATTAATAAAAAATCTTAGGCAAGAAACTCCCAAGCAGATCCTTGCAGCATTGTTGCAGTACGAAACCCTGTCATTTAACGAATTGGTCGAAAAGACTGTCAAGTCTCCAGCTACGGTATCGCTGTACCTTTCACAAGTTACAAAAGACAATCTGGTTGAAAGCAAACTTATCAATTCCAAGAAAAAATACTATATCAAAGATTCGGAAAAATTGCAAAAGATCATTGACATGTATCACCCAAGCCTTGTTGAAAGTTCAGCGGACCATCTTGCGGACACCTTCTCCTCACTTTAACAATACATCAGATATTGCAGATGTCATAACATCACAATTAGAAAATTTGTGTTTGAAAGTAGGGTTTAGAGTTTATTTAGAGTCAGATTAATGCATACGATAAGAGCAATGCGTCATGAAATCAATATATTTTTTGGTCATCATAGTCTGCGCGTCTTTGCTTTTCTTTGCTTCAAAGGCTTATGGTGACGGGCTTGCCAGTGAGACACTCCCACCAGAACTGATAGGAAACGTCAATGTCACGCTTTCTATTGGCTCCATCCCATTTTTGATTGATAACAATCATTCAGGTACTCAGCTAAATCTAATGTTGATGGATGCAGATACACAGCAGCCAATTCCCGATGCAACAATTACAATTTCAGCATTCAAGGGACAGACTGCAGTTTTTGGCCATATATTCAAAAGCGACAGTGGAAATTTTATTTTGAGTTTTTATCCGGAACAGTCAGGCAATACGACATTTGATGAACAGGGCGGGCTTCTCTCAGGATTGTTTGGCCAAGACAGCGGCAATTATGACGTAAAGGGCCCGGTCTTTGACTCTGGAGGACTGTATCGATTCAAAATAGAAGTCATCACAATGGGGGCATACGACAACCAAGTGAGCAAGTCGTACAGTGCTGGAATATCGATACCAGAATACGACAACCTTACAATCAACGATCCCAACTATGGAACACAACAGATGCAGATCATAGCATATTACGACCAGCTAAACAACATCACGTATGATTCTGCTAAAAAATCTGTTAATTTCACTATGCCTTTTGACTGGTCAGAGCAAAACATAAGCCAGATTACAGTCGTACACCAAGAGATAAGAATTCCCCGGACACTTGGCGATTTTGTTGTGACAAAATATGACGCCTATGTAAACAACATCAAGATACCTGACAAGTTGATATCAATTGATGATTATTCCATGGATGCATACAGGATAGTACACCTTATTTTATACAAACAAGATGTAGCAAACCTTTTGGCAGAGCAAAAAAATCCCGGCCAGGCAATGAATTTTGCCCTCATGCCAAGCAATGATAACGCATTTCCAATAATCCAGCTTACCAGAAATGCACAATACAAGATAGCACTAAGTTGGGATCCGTCAACAATATTGCCCGGTGCCATTACGCAATTCAACTTTAAGGTCATCAACCCATATACCACGAATGAAACGGTGAGCTCAATTCCTTATGATTTCTCTGTGCTTGAGGGAAAAAACGGCGTGATATATCACCAGGTAGGAAAAACGACAGATTCTAGCTATGGAGACAACATCAGTGTCCCATTCCCATCCAATTACACCGGGGCAATCACCATAGCATTTGAGAATCTAAACGACAGCAGTTTTGCATCTACAGAATTTCCATCCACGGTAAGCATTACATCGCCCATTTCCAACCAGACTAGTAACTCACCAACAACTGCCAACCAATCAGCTGTGCCAGAATTTCCCCTTGCCTCAATGACAGTTCTGGCAGTTATGTTTGGATTGATGATATCACTTTCAAAAATGAATTTATTCAAAAAATAAAGATATCAGCCTTTCATACCATAGCCAACCAGTACCGAATAGCAACCAAGGCCACAGTCTTCACATATTGGCTTCATTGATTTGCTCTCAGCACTGCCAATACAGCAAGGCATCTTTTCTCTCCCCAGATGATCTACTGATAGTATTGCCCACGTGGGACAATCCACTGGCGTTGTGCCCTTGCCGCCCCAATTCTTCTTCATCAGTTCAAGTTGGCTGTTTGGATTTATGATATAATCACCATATTTTTCCTTCATTGTAATGATATCGTCAACTACTTGTGTTCTCTCAGACCCAAATGGAAACCACAGTGGATCATTTTTCATAAACGGTGTATGAAACTGAAATCCAATCTTGTTTGTGTAATCAGACCATTCCTCGATTACATTTTTTACTGTCTTGTAGTTTAGTGAGTTTATTGTCATTGTAATCCAGATGTCCTTGTAGGCAAGTTTTCCATTTTTTTCCACATAATCAATTACATTCTTTCTTGTCTTGTCCCACGCACCGTCACCTCGAATCTTGTTGTGGATGTCTTTTGTTCCGTCGATTGATATCCAGTAGAAATAAAGATCGTCGTATTTTTTCAGCGGCAATGTACCGTTTGATACTATGCAGATTCGTTTTGGAAACTCTTTTACAAATAATTCAATCACATCCGGTCTCATAGTAGGCTCCCCCCCGACAAGTGTAATTATGAAAACATGGCTTTTCTTGAATTTCTCATCTATTACTTTTTTCCACTGTTCTACTGTTAGCTCGTCGTTTTCCTTTCTGTTAAGCCACCAATAACAATGAGTACAATGAAGATTGCACACGTTGATTATATCTGCCGAGCCATATACTGGACTGCGTTTGTTAAACAGCCGGTATGCAGCAAATTTAGCAAATATGTGTGCATAGCAAGGAGCCTCCCGCAGTATTTGCCTGGCACCCCTGCCCATGATTTGCATAACATATCTACTGCTTGTTCCTTAAAAGATGTTTTTGTTTTTCATATCAGAAAAATTTCTAAAAATCTACCGATAACATTAGATCCTCAAGGGTCCTGCATATAATCAGTTAGCACATATCAATGTCGTTGTGCACTTTATCTTTTCCACGCTGCGAATATTTTCGACTATTGTTTGGCTAATATCTTCAACTTTTGTAGATTGAATCTTTACTAGTACATCATAGTTTCCAAACACGCCTGTTATTTCCTTCACCCCTTCAATTGGTTTTATTTTTTCAATGACCACGCTTTCTGACCCCATCTCACAATTGATCATCACATAGGCTGTTTCCAACCCATAATATTACGCGATAATAGTATATGAGATTTTTATCAGATCTCACTAGTACGGTACTCTAAAAATAAAAAAGGTGTGGAGTTACTGTGTTCCTATTAGGAAAGTGACGTTGACAGTTGTCGTTATGTCTTGGGACGATGTGAATATTGGTGTAGCCGATGTCGGTGCTGCCAACATGCCACGATAAAGTGGAACTGGTGAAGGCATGTTAGGTTCAGAAAGGGTTACTGTTTGCACACCAGTGATTTTCTGGCCAAGTGGATTTAGTGCCTTTTGGGCTTGAGATTGCGCGTCCAAGATGGCGTTGTCTAGTAAAGTATCTTGTACGAGTTGTTGTTTTGCAGGCGAAAGCAAGAAAGATACATCGTCCACTCTGTTTGCCCCGGCCCCAACTGCGGAGTCAAGTATTTGCCCCACCAGCCCCAGTTTCGTTGTTTTAATGAGTAATGTGTTTGAGACCTTGTATCCAATAAGCTCATTTGTATAGCCATTGTACGGCGGATATTGGCCCGTATTGTTGTAAACAGGGGCTACAGTAAAGCTGGCAGTGCTTATCTCGCTTGGCGTTATGCCAAGATTTTCTATGGCATCTGCAGTAGCATTCATTGCCTGGGCATTTTGGGTCATTGCGTCTTGTGCTGTTTTTGCCTGCGTATCAACACCAAGCTGTATGCTGACAAGATCCGGAGAGACAGATTCAGTGGCAGTCCCAGTCACAGATATGGTGTTTGGTTGCGGCGGAAAATAGTATGGCACTTGTTGTGCATATGCTTTATTGTCATCAGTTTGCACTCCAAAGATTGTTGTTGACACAATTGCAATTACAGTAATTGTTGCCAGAATTGTAGTTTTATTTGTCATTAGTACTGTATCAAGTAGCAGATCTTATAGGCTTTGATTAAATTTCATTTTAACTTAATTTTATGCAAAGAATATGTTAAATTGCTACATATCTGAAATTTCTTGTTTCCATCTAACACAAGAAAGAACTACCCAGAGATTTGTTTTGATTTTTTGTTTCTTGACCCATACAGCCTCATTGCAAAAAACACCGCACAAAAGATGGCTGCTGCTCCCAGCAGTGCAAACAATATCATCACAAGCTCTCCAGCAACGGCAGATTGTACTTGATACGGAGTTTGTGCAGTCGACGGGGCTGCCTGGATTGTTGCATGCATCATGGCTGCCGGCGGTGCAGCCTTTGGAGTCATTTCAGGAACGTAAGATGCTTCTTGTTGTGTTTGGCTTTTTTCAGCCAGATAGATTCCAGAAAATCCCACAACAGATGATGCGATGGCTGCCATGTAATGCCGAAGTTTTTTCAGTATTGTCTCCTTTTTTGAAATTGCCAATCGGTCTGCAGATAAATTTTCTGGCGGTATTATTACAAGTGCGGTTTTGACTGGACCATAGTATTTCATCTGCTTGTTTTTTTGGCTCATCTCGACTTTTTCTACCCTTATGAGACCCACGCTCAAGAGCCTGTTTATGTGCCAGTTGACAAGAGGCAAAGATATCCCAAGTGCTTTAGATAGCTCGTTTGAGCTTGCGATGCCTTGCGATATTGTACCAAAAATTGCACGTCCAGTGTCATTTGCAAGTTCTTCCCCTATTACCTTGATTCGCTCATCTTCAGTGCTAATTACCTCAATATACTCCTCAGGCGATACGACGCGATCAGGTTCTTCATCGTCATTGCCAGCCATTGTACCTTATTTTGACAATTCCCTTTAAAATGCCTTGACGATTATATCATACATTCCAATCTGGAATCAAAAAGTACCGTATTGTTCCACAGTTTTTTAGTATTGATACGGTCAAGTACACATGTGACAAGCAATTATGATAGGATGGGAAAAACACTGATAAGTTTAGCCATTGAACACTGCCTTTTACAAATTGGTAGATCTACTTTTGAGAAAGTTGAAAGTCAGCTTCGCGCAAGATACCAGTTATCCATAACAGATTGTTATGAGCACCCACAATACCTAAACGAGATCTTAAAAGAGACTTTTGGTAAGTCACACACAGAGGTAATCAAGTCAATTGACTCGTTTCTCAGTGAGTTCAGAGATGAGCGGTACATAGAAGAGTTTATGGAAAAAATAAGCCATTAGGTTCTTTGTCACAACATTTCTAAAATTGAAGAGTTGGTAGTGCATTTATCCATCAGATATGCTCCATTTTTGCTCTTTATTCATCTTGAGTATATCTTCGGCCGGAATGTCGCGGTGGTCCTTGCCAATATGTGTTGTATATTCAAGAAGGCTGGTAAATGGTTTCTTGCAGACAGGACAGTTTTTCTCAAATCCAGGCATTTCCAATATAATGTTTGGTAATTTTTCTATTTTAATGTATTCTAGTTTATCACACAAGTTATTTTCCAAACTTTTCTTCCGTAAATATTCCATCTAGTTTTTTATTGTTTGAGGATTTGCAAAGTTCAGCCCAGTATTTGAAAATTCATTGATGTGTTATCACAATGAAAGACTTGCCAATACATGCAATGGTTGCAACATATTGCAGAACTTCAAACTATGGTAACTGATTTTGTTCTAGTGGGGCATAAAGCCTGTTTAATATATTTGTGATTTTGTTCATGTCAATTGGCTTTTCAAGAATTGCGGTGGCAGAACAGCAATCTAGTTTGTTCTCAACATTGGCAGAGCCAGTTACCAAGATAACTATTGCGCTTGGATCGTACTCTTTTATCTTTTCAAGCCCGTAAAAGCCATCATATTGTGGCATCAGTGCATCCATAAAAGTAACGTCGGGATGGAATCTCTTGTACAAGTCAACTGCATCTTTTCCATTAGTGCCTTTGCCTATCACATTGATTCCATTTATCTGCAGTAACTCCATAAAGACATCTGATACGTCCTTATCATCATCGACAACTATTGCATTGATTCCTCTGTGAATATTGCCAGACTCGGATGTCATGACTATGTGTCCAGTACAAGTTGATATTAGGTGCCGTGTGTTGTTTCCAAACAAGCTAGCGTCATGCCATTTTATGTGTGCTTGAGATAGCCCGAATTATATTTTTCTGAATTTTCTTGTCATATGTGTCAGGTATTATATGGTCATAGTGAAGGTGCTTGTCCTGGACAGTTTTTGCGATTGCCCTTGCAGTGGCAAGCAGAAGGTCTGGTGTTATCTTGTTTATTTTTTCATCCAATATTGCCCTCATTATATGAGGAAAAACCAGTGCGTTGTTGACCTTGTTGGGATAAAGATAGCTTCCTGTTGCCACAATCTTGGCCCCTGCAGTTTTTGCAAGGTCTGGCTTTATCTCAGGATCTGGGTTGGTAAGTGCAAATATTATTTGGTCCCTGTTCATCTCCCTTATCATTTTAGGTGTTATCAGATTTTTTTTTCCTGATACGCCAATGAAGACATCAGAGTTTTTTAGCGCATCATATAACAAGCCTTTTTCTCTTTTTGGATTTGTCATGGCAGCAAGTTCATTTTTGTATTTGTTCATGTTTTCTGTTCGTCCCTTGTAGATTATGCCGTCAGAGTCTGTAACAAGCACGTTTTTGCATCCTGCCGCAACAAGCAGTTTGCATATGCCATATCCTGCAGAGCCTGCCCCTGCTACTACGACCCTGATTGTAGAGAGTTGTTTTTTGACAAGCTTCAACGAGTTTAACAATGCAGCAAGCACCACTACGGATGTACCGTGCCTGTCATCGTGAAAGACTGGAATAGATAATGACTTTTCAAGCTCGTCTGATATTTCTAGCACTTTGGGGGATTCAATGTCTTCGAGGTTTATGGCTCCAAACACAGGCTCTATTGCCTTGACTGTTGCAATGATTTGATCTTTTTTGGTGGT
Organism: Nitrosotalea sp.; assembly: GCA_050749105.1. Taxonomy (GTDB): domain Archaea; phylum Thermoproteota; class Nitrososphaeria; order Nitrososphaerales; family Nitrosopumilaceae; genus Nitrosotalea. The sequence continues at coordinate 10,676 of JBOGQT010000084.1, forward strand.
ATTAAGGCATATTGGAAATGCACTCACCCCTCCAAACTCTTGGTACAAGACTGCCTTGCCTTCCATGACTGGCAATGCTGCATATGGACCTATATTTCCCAATCCGAGTATTCGTGTGCCGTCAGTTACTATTGCCACGTTATTTTCTTTAGATGTTAGGGTGTATTTTTTTTCTGGATGTCGATAGATCTCTTCGCATACCGCTGCAACCCCCGGTGTGTAGATTAATTTTATCTCGCTGGGTTTTAGGTGTTTTATCTTTCCTGTAACAATTATCTTGCCTTTTAGTTTCTCGTGTAATTCAAGTGCCTTTCTTGAGTTATTGTCGTTTGCCATATGTTATTTACCAACACAATGGCTTTCTAAGTCTTGCAGTGCAATAATTATAGATTGTCTTCGTTGTGTGCATATTTTTTATCAAGCCTGTAAATTATGGTGTTTTCAGTTAAATCAAACTTTACATTGCATCCAAGTTCCTTAAATGCCGTCTCGTAAAAAGCCTTGAAGTGTTTTGACCATTTAATTCCCATGCCATGTCGCATGATAAACTTGATCTCGTTTTTGTCATCTATCTGAGTGAAGCTAAATCCCGCTGCCTTGGCTCTTCCGCGTATAACAGATATCCATTCCCAGACACCAGACTTTCCCTTCATTGCAAACAGCATGTCTTTTGAAACAAGTTTTCCTTTTTCTTCGGCAATGCTTTGGATTGTCTTGTCATCAAGTTTGTCAAACCAAGACATGAGAAGCGCTTTTGGTACTGGCACCCATCCAGACTTGGATGCCGCAATATCCCAATCTACGGCATGCGCAAGAAGCTGGTTAACCAATGCGTTAAGCGTTATTCTCTCAAAAGAAGCATGTGATTTTATCTTGTCCAAAACGCCCTTGTCAATTCTAAATGTCACTGTCTTGTTCTTCTCACCTGTAGGCTCCTCATCCATGATGCAGTCTTGCCAGATGCAGGCTGATTAATATTGCGTAACAGGGTTACTCTTGCACTTGTTCGCAATGCCAGAAATTGTCAGGCTTTTTGCATATCATTCAACATAGTGCTGTACTATCAGGTCATCATAGAACCTAACAGACTTGATGTTGACAAATTCCAGCATACCGTATCTTGAGAGTTCCCTTCCAAAGCCACTTTGCTTTACTCCCCCAAACGGTATTCTTGGATCAGATGCGACAACATTGTTTACTGTAATGATTCCAGACTCTACCAGTCTTGAGAGCTTGTCTGCCTTGTTCAGATCCTGTGTCCATATACTTCCTCCAAGACCATATTGTGACGCGTTGGCAAATTGTATGGCCTCCATCTCATCTTGGACAATTGTCACTGGTGCAACTGGCCCAAACGCTTCTTCCTGTGCCATACGCATCTTTGATGTAACGTTTCCAAGTATTGTAGGACTGTAAAAGTATCCCTTGCTTCCAAGTCGCTTACCGCCAGTCAGTATTTGTGCGCCCTTGTCTACGGCATCCTTTACAAGTTCCTCTATCTTTTCAAGACCTGCAATATTTACCAGAGGACCCATATCAGTATCCTCAGATGTCGGCTCCCCGACTCGAAGTTTTTCTGCCTTTTGTACAAACTTTTCAATGAAATCCTTGGCAAGATTTGCTGTAACAAAAAATCTCTTTGATGCAATACAGCTTTGTCCGCAGTTGATAAAACGGCCTTTGACTGCTCCTGTAGATGCTTTTTCAGCATCGGCATCAGAACATACAATGAAAGGATCGCTTCCACCAAGTTCTAGAACGCATTTTTTCACCTTGGAGGTTGCACGTTGCGCCACTTTTGAGCCTGCTACATTACTGCCTGTAAATGTGACAGCGTTAACCGAGTCTACAAGCTGCTCCGCCATAGTAGAGTCTGCAATTGCAGTTTGGAAAACGCCTTCAGGTAAACCTGCCTTGTGAAACATGTTTTCAATCTCTATGCCGCACTGCATTGTTGCACTTGCTGGTTTTAGAACAACGGTATTTCCCGACATCAATGATGGGGCTGCAAATCTCAAAGCTTGCCAGTATGGAAAATTCCACGGCATTATACTTCCAATCACTCCTATTGGCTCAAACGCAATAAAGCTCTTTCTTGCATCTGTGTTTATGGATTCATCGTGAAGAAAAGTTGCACCATTGTCTGCGTAAAATTCCATCACCCATGCACATTTTTCAACCTCGGACAGAGATTCCTTGATTGGCTTTCCCATCTCTTTTGTAGATGTGAGTGCGAGTTGTTGCTTGTTTTTTCGCAAAACGTCAGCAAAGATATTGACAAAATCAGATCTTTTTTTAATATTTTGCTTCCAATCCAGAAAAGCCTTTTTTGATTTTTCTATTTTTTTATCTAGTTCTTCTTTTGTTATGACATCATATTGTGCTAAAACTTGCTCCGTTGCTGGATTAACTGTCTTGATTACCATATCAAGTACAAGATGAAATCCTGTATATAACCTTCCAATTCATGGTGTGCAAGTGAGTAATTTGCAATTTTTCAAAGCTTTTAATATTTTGACAGGGAACTAGTACCAGATGCAGTCACTTTCGTCTCGTGAGAAGCAAGAGTTACAGTTTGAGACAGTTCTTGTCTTGCAGGGAGGAGGATCTCTTGGGGCTTATGAATGCGGAGTTTACAAGGCCTTGCACAAACATGGCATCAAGTTTGACATAGTTGCAGGAACCTCGATTGGGGCAGTCAACGCGTCAATTATTTCTGGAAGTAAAGATGACGATCCTGCAAAGGCATTAGAAGATTTTTGGTTGGACTTGGCAGAAGGTGTAACCCCTCCTGGTTTTTCTGACGAGATAAGACCATACTTTGCATCAACGTATTCTGCAGTTTTTGGAAATCCCAAGGCGTTCTTTCCAAAATGGTTCTTTCCAAGTGCAGACTATTTCATGCCATATTCCTGGCAGTACCTTTACGATATAACCCCTCTCAAGCAGACGCTAAACCAATACATAGACTGGGAAAAGATCCAGAAACCTCAAAGCCCAAGACTGATAATAACATCTACCGACATTCAAAATGCCAAGCCTTCTGTTTTTGATAGCAAGTATGACAAGATTGAGGCAGACCATGTTCTTGCAAGTGCCGGATATCCATTTTACGGAATATCATGGACACAAAAGAGCGGAAAATATCTCTGGGATGGAACCCTTCTTAGCAATACGCCTCTTCGTGAAGTGATTAACGCCTCACCAAAACATGACAAAAAAGTCTATGTCGTGGATCTGTTTCCAAAAGATCATCCAGAGATCCCAAACAACATGTTTGAGGTATGGCACAGGGCAAGGGACATCATACAAACAGACAAGACAGAGCACAACATACGCATGTCAAAGATAGTTACCCGCTACCTAAGGCTGATACGGGAGATGCATGACATACTAGGCTCTTCCAAGCTTGATGATGAGGCCAAATCTAGGCTTGCCATCCTAGAGAAGGAGTATCAGAAACTTGCTTCTGAGAGGGGAGGCATCATAGACAAGATAATAAGCATACAGCGTCACGAGCATTTTCATTTCCTCTTTGAGGATGCCGACTTTTCAATTGCCACAATAAGAGAGTTAATAGACAACGGCGAAAGAGATGCCAAAGAGGCACTTGCCAAAGATGCCCAATAGCAGATCGGCGATATAAATCAGACCAAAGACAATTCACATAGTGTCAAATGATTATAACGAAAAAGACTTATCATACATGTTTCCTTCGTATCTTTAGTTGCAAACCAAGTTTGCAGATGTCTGGGGGCACAAAATAAGATACCTGGAGGAAGGCAAGTCAGATAAAACGATCATTCTCCTACACGGGCTAGGCGGATCGGCTGAAAGGTGGTTAAAGGTAATTCCATTATTGAGTCCAAAGTACAGAGTCATTGCGCCAGATGTCATTGGTTTTGGATATAGCGACAAACCGTCAGAGGATTATACGATAGAGTTTTTTGGCAAATTTCTTTCTGCTTTTATCAATACGTTGAATCTAAAAACGGCAGTTCTTGTAGGCACCTCGCTTGGAGGACAAATTGCCGCACAATGTGCAAGCATCAATGATACCATAGAAAAGATTATTCTTGTTGCACCTTCAGGGGCCATGAAGCGTTCCACTCCAGCAATTGACGCGTACATGATGGCTGCACTTTACCCTAACCATGCAAGTGCCAAGACCGCGTTTGAGATGATGTCAAACTCTGGCACCGTTGATGATTTTACTATATCAGATTTTGTAAAGCGAATGTCAATCCCAAACGCAAAGCTTGCGTTTATCTCCTCAGTTCTTGGGATAAAAAACTCCAATGTAGATGAAAGTTTGGATAAGATAATGATTCCAACCCTATTGGTGTGGGGAAGACAAGACATGGTAATACCAATAGAGCATGCAGACCAATTTGTCTCATCTATCAAGGGATGCATGTTTCTTGAGATAAATGACTGCGGCCACCTACCACATGTGGAAAAGCCTGACCTGCTCGCTGAATCCATACTAGAGTTCATAGGGGCAAGGCTTGTCTTGGCAGAATAGCAATAAAGTTAAATACCATTGACTGGTTATTATTACCATTGACTGGTAATAACAACCAATATGATCCTACTGAGATGTTCCGTGAGTGGATACAAAGAAGCGGAAAGGCACAGATGGATTTTATGAAGACGTTTGGAGAGATGATGGGTAAAAACAACCAACTCAATCCCCTTGACACACTAAAGGATATGACTGATAGAGCTACAAAAGCCCAGTCCGAGTTTGCCCAAAACATTTCAGACATGCAGTACAAAGGAATGTACAATGTCTTCAATCCGTCACAGTTTCTACCCTCACTTTTATCGTGGGGCACTTTCAAAACATCAGTCGGAAGTAATGGTCGTATTTCGATACCGGAGGCAGAACGAAAAGCTCTTGGAGTCAAGGAAGATGACCTTATCCAGGTAATCGTCATACCGGTCGAAAGAAGAAAACAAAAAGAGGAGGTGAAAGAATGAGTAAAACAACAACAGAGACAAAAGAGATATTTGCAGTATGCAAACAAAACGTCAACCGATACTTTGACGAGACAGAGAAAAACGTTGCACAATACTTGCAGGCAGTCACAAACCTGCAGCAGGAATATGCAACCGCATGTAAGAACACACTAGAGAATGCAATTTCAATGCAGCAGGAATATGCTTCAAGAACAGGCCTATCTACAAACGTGCCATCATCATACCTTAAAGTGGTCAATGACACAACAGAAGAGATAGTAAAGACAAATTCTGTTCAAAGTAAAGCAGCCCTTGCAGCAATCGACGCAATCAGACAGAACGTGAAAACATTCAACGACAATACACGCGCATTTTCAGACATGAATGCAAACGTACTGCAATCTTGGTTCTCCGCATGGACACCAACAAGAAATTAGATAACATCTAATTCTTTTTTTATTTTTCAGATCTTTCTTTTAGCCATTGGCCAAGTTCTGGTAATACTCTTTTTTGAGAAAATGAACTGGCTATCATACCCACATGTCCTGTAGCATAGATTCGTAGTGTCTTGTCTTCCGTAGATACAGCATAGTGTATTGGCATACTGCATTCTGGAGATACCAGATGATCTCCCACTGCCACTTGAGTAAAGACAGGCATTGAGATATTTTTGAGGTTTATCTGCCTTCCTGCCACATTCATCTGGTTTTTAATCAACAGGTTATCCTGATAGATGTTTTTTACCCATTCCCGAAAGAGTTCCCCTGGAACAGGCGGGGTATCACTTAGCCATTTTTCTACTCGGATAAAGTTTTCAACATAATCCTTGTTATGTATATTTTTGAAGAATTGGACATATTTTTCAAGGCCTTGCTCAAATGGCTTCAAAATAGAAAATACGTAGTACATGAATTCTGGAGGCATGTTTCCCACAACATCTGCCATCTTGTCCACGTCCATGTGTTTTGCCAGATTTGCCACTACCGTACTATCCTTGCTTCCGTCAATCACAGGTGCGGTGAGAACCAAGTTTTTTATTTTCTCCGAATACAATGATGTGTAAACTGTTGCAAGTGTTCCTCCCGTGCAATATCCTTGCATAGAGACCTTGTCAACAGAGGACTCGTTAAGAATGAAATTAACACAATTGTCCATGTAGTTGTTTACATAATCATCAAATCCAAGGTACCTGTCCATTTTTGTAGGTGTTCCCCAATCTATCAGATACACGTCAAGGCCCTGCTCTAGCATGTTTTTTACCCAGCTTTTTTGTGGGTGGATATCCAATATGTGATATCGGTTTATCAGGGCATATGTAATCAACAATGGTGTTCTTACCAGTTTTTGTTGCGGAGAATTAAAGTGAAGTAGTCTCATTTTTCCTTCAGAGTATACGACATCATATGGAGTCATCTCCATGCTTATCTCATCTGGCGCTGCAACCAGCTTTGGCGCTTCAAGAATATTCTTGTTCATCTGCAGAAATTCTTCCAATATACGTGGGTCTATCCTAAGTTCACTTGCCATTTGAGTTTACTCCAATATCATCTATTTTTTCAAGTTTGGCAACTCTTTTTCGCAACAAGTGTAATTCTTTGTACAGCTCATCTATCTCTTTCTTGGTTGGCATATTGACAGTTTCCAGCATGAGCGATGTTACGTTACTCCAACGCCTTGCAAGCTCAAGTTCACTTGATACTAGTTTTCCAAAATTTTCTGCAAATTCGGTAGAATCAAACAGCCTGGTAAAGTAATTTTCGAATATATCTATCCATATACGTTTTGTAGAGTCAATGTGTTCCGTATCTGTAGGTATCTCTGGGACCTTTTTTTCAAACTGTTTTTGTGCTTCATTCCATGTGGTTGTGAGTTGTTTATAGTATTCCGTAATCCTTGTGTTAAATTCCGCTAGATCCTGATTGATCTCTATCATTTCTGCGCTAATTTTCTTGCTATTGACACCCAGTTTCCTAAACGGCCCTGTGGACATTAACGATTGTGGCCTGCTTGACATGAGCGATATCAAGTCAGTCCAAAATAATGATACGTGCCCATAGTACCCTAGTGATTTTTTATAACTTTCAGCAGAAGCCATACTAAGCACAATATGATAGTATACACAGTTTATAGATATTGCTGCCTCGAATTGAGAGCAACACAAAACCTTTCATCAATATTAAATTATAGTTAACAAAGTTAAGGTACAGTATTTCCAGTCTTGTCTCATTGCCACACCATTTACAAATTTCAAGACATGCTTACAAATCGTTAAAAGAGACCCAGTGTATAATATCAACATCAATGTCGCAAAAGAGTACCCCTGGAAAGACAGATGTCACAGAAAACAAACCAACCATTTCTGTTTGTGACATAATGCACGCTAATGCAAGCAATGTAATTGAAAAGATGGAATCCCTTTTGCCTACAAACATGCAGATGTATTCTGATTTTTACACAGAATATCTTCATTCGTTGCAAGATCTTTTTGGGGCATGTTACATATCAGAAAATGAGATTTTAGCCAAGATGGGAATAAACCAGAAAGCCATGCAGTCCTTTGACATGTATGCCAAGGCAGTAGCCAAATCAACAATGGCTCAAATTGAAATAGTAAATAACATTCAAAAAACATATTTGCAGACACAGATATCTGCAGTCAAGACACTTGATGAATACATACGATTGATGCTGGATTACTATTCAAGGACACTTTCAAATTCTCTTGGCCCTACTTTGAAAAAGTCCCAGAATTAGATAAAGGATATAGTCAAACCAGATTGGATTGAGATGCTATGAATAAGTTGCTAAAATTAGTAAATAATCTAGCTCGACAAAAACTTATGTCATGATATAATGTACCAACTCAAGCATGCAAGAAAAATATGTCACGGTTAATGGAAACAAGATAAGATATCTTGAGGAGGGGGATTCAAAAGATACAGTAATTTTGCTCCATGGCTTGGGCGGAATGGCCGAGAGATGGGTACATGTGATTCCGTTTTTGAGTAAAAAATACAAAGTGATCACACCTGATTTGATAGGATATGGTCAAAGCGACAAACCACAAGCAGACTATACACCAGAGTTTTTCAGGAAATCAATACTTGGTTTTCTAGACGTATTGACGTTGCAGAATGTTTTCATGGTTGGTACGTCCCTGGGGGGAGAGATTGTGGCAGAATGCGCTGCTACACAGAGCCCAGTGATTAAAAAGATCGTATTGGTCTCCCCTGCCGGAATCATGAAGAAATCTACTCCTGTACTTGATGCATATACCATGGCTGCACTGTATCCAACTCACGAATCTGTCAAGACTGCATACCAGATGATGGCAGGAGAAAACAAGGAGATAAACAACCAGGTAGTTGAGAACTTTATCTCAAACATGACAAGGCCCAATGCAAAGATGGTCTTTCTTTCTACGCTTTTAGGGATGAAAAACTCGCCTGCCGTGACAGAAAGGCTACGTCTAATCAAGGTGCCCGTGTTGCTCATGTGGGGAAATGAGGACAAGATGATCCCAATAGAATATGCCAAAGAGTTTGCTACTTCAATTTCAAATTGCGAGTTTGTCATAATGAATGGTTGTGGACACATGCCATACCAAGAAAAGTCTGCTGAATTTTCAAAGATAGTGCTTGACTTTTTATCTAGCTGACATACCCAACCTAAAGGGTAAGGGGTTCTACGGTTTGCACCATTCTTGCAATTGCCGCCTGTGGGGTATCAGTGCTCCCCTTGGATGCATCACTTTCTGCATCCAACCGACTCATGTCTTGCATCTTTGGTACAATACGTACCGCAGGTACAATGGCACAATGCGATATTGGTTTTCCAATATTAAATGCCGCATTGACATCCGCATGGTCTGCGTGTCCGCACCGGACACATGTAAATTTTTTATCATCTCGATTACCTAAAGACCCGCATCTTGAACAGCTCTGTGATGTATATGCAGGTGCGACATAGGCGACCTCTATTCCCTGTTTCTTGGCCTTGTACTCAGTGAATTTCTGGAGCTGATAATACGACCAAGAGTTGAGAGAATATCGAAATTTTTTATGATGCTTTTTATTATTTCTAATTCCTTTTAATTTTTCAAACCTTATACCTGATTGTTCCGATGTAGCAATATCTACTAGTTTTTTGGATATGTGGTGGTTGATGTTTTTTAAAATATTTGATTCTCTGGATTTTATCTGTCTTAAAAGCGAGTACTTGGCTTGTTTTTGCAGTTTTTTTCTCACTGACATGTATTTTTTGTGAATATGCAATGCCTCTTTGCCAAGCTTGTGTATTTTGCCAGTGTGAGGAACAGCTACAACTGCCACATGACCAGTAGTGTTACAATCTACACCGATAAATTTTTCTGCGGGTTTAGTTTCTGGCTCTTTGCATTCCACAGAACAGTATGCAAATTCTTCTCCAATCTCCACCTGCCTTATGGTATCAAAATCAGGCATGTAGGCACAGTCAAGATCTAGATCAAGGCATGAGATATGCGCAGTTCTTGTGGTACAGTCAAATTTTATTCCCTGTCCTGGGATGGTCAGTTTTACAGATTTTGCAATCCTTATACCTTTTCTGCCGTATTTTCTTAATATCTGGTTTGCAATTACAGATTTTAATCCAAGATGTCTTATGTCTTTTGTAGTTCTTGATTTTGTCTTTATTGCATAGTATGCAATCTTTCTTGCCTTTTGTAGCTCGTCTGAAAATATTCTGCCATGTTTGACTTTGTATGTTAAAATCATTTCTATCCCTTTATTTCTGACAGAAAATGATATTGTACTTGTAGCTATAGATTAGATGGTTATGTGTTTGATATTTCAACGGCACTTGAGATACCTATCGATATTCTTAACTCTTCCTGGCGATTCATCACAACCCTGGAGTGTGTGGCTTTCTAGCCGGCATTTTGTAATAAGGACCGCTATCGCTTTTATCTAGGTAAAAAAATCCTAACCTGTTCTTGATAAAGATAAAGAGAATTTATGAACCAGTATCTAAAGAAGACGGTTTTAGAATTCTTGTCGACAGGCTATGGCCACGAGGAGTATCCAAAGAATCTGCCCAGATAGACATGTGGCTCAAAGAAGTGGCGCCAAGTGACAGTCTGAGAAAATGGTTTTCGCATGATCCAAAAAAATGGATCGAGTTCAAAAAGAGATATCATGAGGAGATGAAAGAGAAAAAAGATGCGATTTCAAATATTAGGTCTCTAGAAAAAGAGAAAAGAACTATAACGCTTCTCTATTCTGCAAAAGACATGGAATATAATAATGCTATTTTCTTGCAAGAATATTTGCGAAAGTAACTGAAATTAACGTCATACCGCCAAACTACATACATAATTAAGATGCTTTTACTATCAATAGTTATAACATGTGTTCAGACTGCACAATATTCATGTACTCTGTTTGATAACTTGATACATGACTGACAAAGAGAAAAAATCAAAAGATGAATTTCTTGACGAGTCGACAGAAAATGACGAAGATGAAAATGTAGAATACCTCGACGAGGAATACGAGGAAGATAATTCAAAGGACGAAGGTTAAGATTTTCCATTAATCAACAATACAAAAATATATCTACAATCAGGAGAATTATTTATTCCAATCACTTAAAAGATAGTTTCACAGATACACAATATTGAGTGAATCAGAATACAATTCTCAAATTGAAAAGATTGCATCAATGATTACAGAGGATGGTACCTCACTTGACGAACAAGACCCCACAAAGTTGCAAAAATATCATGATTTTGTAGAAAAACATTTTCGTCTAAGTGGAGAGCCTGCTTCTCAGCTAGTCAACGAGGCATTTTTATACCTAAAACTAAAAAATTCTGACTCGGTTGACCCGCTTCAACACGGAGACGAATTTGGTGCGGGTTTTAGCTAAACCTGTCACATATACAACCTACAGTCAAAATCTTGTCCTAGTAGAAATTACAATTATAGATAGAATCGATATTGCAAGAATGGCAAGTGACAGCGAACCAAACTCCGGAAGGGCCTGAGTTCCAATTATCTCGATTCTTTCAGTGCCACTAGTAAATGCAATAGAGAGTGTTCTGTCAGTACTGGTCTTGCTTTCATGAAAAGTTGTATAGGTATCATCCACCAATACAATGAATTGATCGTCACTTGCACCATCTTTTGCGTCAATCAGAGTTCTAGGCAGATCAATGACCAAATTTCCATCACTTGTGGAATTTAGTGAAATTACAAGCGATGTTTCATGGGTATTGATTAGCATGCTGTTTATCGCTGCTCCTGTGATGGTATAGTTGACTGTATAAGGCTGTCCGCCTTGCGGACTCTTTATGGTATAGCTATTTGTCGATTGTGCAAAAGATGGCACCGTTGCCAAAGAGATAATCAACAGCGACAAAATCAGGCATGGTTTCCAGTGCACAAAGAGTTTGATATTGACTCGTATTTTTCCTTTGCGAGTAGTCTGCTCTGCAAATATCCATTATTGTTCCGTGGTAGCGATATAATTAGAAGACGCAGATATGGCATTAAAGAACTTAAATAAGGTTCAGAGAGATTCTAGCAAATACATCTTGCAAAACCAGTTTTTTACTATAGCATTAATAGTTCTTGCAGTCACAATTATGAGTTGTCCAAGGATGTCATCTGAGCAAATACCGTCAAATGGCACCGTGGGATTTAACAACACAAAATTTGTGATCCCCCATACTATTTCAAATGGTACTATAGTTGCAATAAATCTTGATTCGCAATCCAAAGATGTTATTCTCTCAATTCATACCACAAACCACGGAAGTTTAACAATCAGTTTGCCCAGAGCATTAATTGATGCAAAAGAAAATGGGATAGACTCTCATTTCATAGTTCTGGCAGACAAGCATGGAGTCAATTTCAATGAACTTACAACTCCCGACTATAGGCAATTGACAATACCATTTCCCAACAAAACAAGTACCATAGAGATAGTCGGAACCCAGATTGTTCCAGAATTTGGAGGTCTTGTGTTCCTGATTCTCATCTCTTCTGTTCTACTGATTGTGACAATTACAAGAAAAACTAGATTAAAGTTCCAAGTTTGACATATCTTACAATTTTTAATTCAAGTTATTATAGTGCTTTCTTGTCATGTAGTGTAAGACTTGTCTGATCTTACACTGATAAAACAATTAAAAAACAAGATAGGTCAGAATGAAAAACATCTTCATGTATTAATGAACAAAGCCCAAACTATTTGGGAAGAGACTGGCTTGGATCCAAAAGATCCTTCATATCTTGTTGAAAAAACAATGCGCTTTGAGGTTGCACAAAAAAGTATAGATGCCATATTTTCTTCTTTCAAGGATCTGATTGAGAACTATCGTCAGCTCTGCCAAGAGCTAGAAAAAATAGAGGAATAATGCAAATAGTAGAATCTGCAGAATTATTTGTAATAGAAAAACATGCAGGCGTGAAAAAAGGCAATGGTGTTTTTTACTTGGATCACTTGAAAGGAGTGGTAACTAGGCTCAAAAATCTTGGAATAACAGATCAAGAAGTTCTTGCGGCAGCATGGCTACATGACATCATGTATGATGCCAAGGCAACATTTGATGAAATTGATAAAATATTTGGCAGCAGGGTATCTGTTCTGGTTCTTGCGTTATTCAAGGACAGCAGCCTTCCAAAATCTCAGATAGAAAAGCAATATGTCAGACAATTGAGCGAGTCCTCTCTTGAAGCAAAGATGATAAAACTTTGCGACATATCCACATGTCTTAAAGAATTGAAAAACACTCCATGGTCAAAAACCAGAAGAACAAAACAAGTCAAAAAGGAACTATATTATCTCAACATAATAAAGCATGAATTATCCAAGGCAAAAAATCAGTATCTTGGAATTCAAAATATCGTAAACGGGATAAACGAGGTAATCACATCACATGGCCAAAGACCAATTGCTCTGTGATTAGTTTTTAGGTTGTCTTTATCAGTAAGAGATATCAATGTAGGTTTCATAATGATTCCAGTGTCTGAAGATAAAAAAAGAATAAAATCAAACACGCAAGATGAGTACAATGAGGCCCTGGCATCAGAAGATCCAACAAAAATATCAAAAGAATCACAAGAGGAACTTGCCAGAGAGGCAATAAAGAAATTCAAGTCCCTTCAATAAGGACACCACTATCGCTTTTATCTAGGGTAAAATATCTATGTACATATTGTCTGAAAACTTGGCAACTTATGTTCAACAGATTATTGTGCTTGGCAAGGGGGACCGTGGAAGACTAGAATACATCCTTGAATTGCTAACAAAGGGTAAGACTTTACCACTCTCGGATCAAAAATATTTGGAAAGCATCATTCCACTATACCTAGGGACACAAGACACAGAATCGCTGCAAAAACATGCAGAGCATGCAATAAACATGCTACATGGTGAGATTCGAACGCTTGATGAGAGGCTTGCAAAGATTGAAAGAAAAGGGTTTCAAAGATACATAGGCAAAAAGGCAATGCTTTTCTTTGCCACGGTATTTGTTGGATGGCATGTATTTCAAAACTCGATAACATATGCACTTGGTCAGTATGTTCCTTCCGGCATAGAGCAATACCTGTTTCCGTTAAACATATTGGCAAATAATTTTAATTCCGGTTCATTAGTCTGGATGATCTTTATTTTCATTGTACTATCATGGCCGTTTATTGGTGCTGCACATATGATAAAATTCATAAGATCACGCAAGACCGGCAAGATTCTTAGCTAAATATAGTTTCAAAGGAAACTGTAGGCAAGTCAGAAGGATGGGGTTGTCATATATCCAACTTTCCTACAGTCTCTATGTGTCGTGTCCGTAATCTGTTATTAAGAAGATAGCATTAATTTGCAACTGTTTGCAATCAACACAAGACCCAATCTCAGAATAAATGCGTCAATCGGCTTCTTGTGGAAATAATTACAATGGAAATTATTGAGATAACTAGCACCACTGGTACAATAGACCCAAATTCTGGCACAGACGTCGTGGTAAATTCCAGTATCCTATTGTTGTCAGTGTCAGCAACCCAAAGATTACCTTTATCATCTACCTTTACGTCGTATGGTTCAGCCAACATGCTAGATGATGTACCTATGTGCATCCCGACAAAATTTGTTTGACCCAAAACAAGAGATGCTGCCATTCCATTACTGAATGGTGGAGCGTATTCTAGAACTCTGGCGTTATTTCCGTCAGTTATCCACAGGTTTTCTGATCTATCAAATATTATTCCATATGGAGTGTTCAGAGAATTATTTGCAATTCCTACAAAATTTGTGGTAAAGTTCTCTTGTCCAAGTACCAAAGATGCAGATTGGCCAGTAGAAAACGGATGGGTAAACTTTAGCACTCTATTGTTTAAGCTATCAGTCATCCAGAGATTTCCAGCACTGTCAAATGCAATAGCGCTTGGTAGATTCATACTATTTTGCGTAGAGCCATCAGAGTTACTGGTAAAATCATATTGTCCCAATACAAGTGATGCATTCATTTGGTTTTCAAAAGGGGGAATAAACTCTAGCACCCTGTTGTCATAATAATCTACAACCCAGAGATTTCCCGATTTGTCAAACGCTAGGCCATATGGAGCTGCAAGCGAGCTTGCATTGGTTGAATATGTTCCCTTGTCAAAACTTGGCGAGCCAATCACTATAGATGTGGCCTCATCTGTTGTAAAAGGGGGCTTGTATTCCACTAGTCTGTTGTTATTTGTGTCTGCAACCCAAAGATTTCCGTCTTTGTCAAATGCCATCCCATAGGGTTGATCAAGCCCAGTTGCAGATAGTGCTGCATCGGTAGATGTAAAATTGTCCTGACCAATTACAAGTGTCGCATTTTCATCATTTGTAAATGGAGGAGGAAACATAAGCAAGCGGTTAAAGCCGGTATCTGCAATCCAGAGATCTCCGTCTTTGTCAAATGCTATTCCGTCAGGTGAGTAGATGGCATCAGAGGAAGCATTACCATGCATCATCCCCCCAGTATCAAAATCATCATGGCCTATAACCAAAGTGGCATTTTGTCCAGTCACAAAGGCAAATGACTGAATAGGAACAAAAAGTAAAAGCAATAAAAAGTATTTTAGCACAAAAATTATGTAAGCAAGATAGAATAAAAATCTGTTTGATCTTAAATTTCATATCCAGAAATTCATTTACAAATAATCATATACCCATATTCAAAAATCCTCACAGTTATTTTTTTGCTCAGATATGGGCTTAAAAATAAACTACATACTTCTTATAACAGACTCTGGAAAACTCTATAATTGAAATCAATTTTTCATTTTGCTTTGTTATGTCTTGTTCTAACTTTTTTCATCAATCCTGCATGGGCTGCTGGAAATACAACTACACAGTTAGGAGTAAACTCTCTGTTTAACCCTGTAAACATTCAGACAAACACATACAGCAATCCCACATACAACTTTTCTATCTTGCCTCCACATGGATGGATTCCTGTAAGTCAAACTAATCAGTCAGACACTGCATTGGTGGTATTTTCAAATGAGGATCCAGGCATGGAAGCAAACTTTGCAATTTATTATGATCAAGGCAAGCCCATACCATCATCAATACAGACAATTCCGCAGGATCAGATCTTAAATGCGGCCGTTGCAAAGCTGTTTGATAGTTCAAAATATACCATATATCAAAAAAATATCGAAATGTTTTCAGATGGATTTGTAGTTCAAGTTGTTGCCTCACAAAATCAAACTTTATCATCACCAGGAAATCAAACCACGCATAGCCCAATTGTAGAAGAATTTGGCTTTTGGTTAAATGACGGTAGGCAGTATTTTCTTGTCATGGTTTCAGCACAAAATGGCTTTTACCAGAACGCTGCAGATTTTGAAAGATCTGCATATACCTTTTACGTAGGCCCACAGCCCGTCTCTGGAATTCAAATCCCACAATGGGTCAAAAACAATGCCAAGTGGTGGTCAGAAGGCTCGCTTGATGACCAGTCATTTGTAAGTGGAATTCAATACTTGATAAAACAGGGAATCATGGTGATTCCCCCCACAGTTACCAATTCTTCCAACACCGGTCAGTCGCAACAAATTCCATCATGGATAAAGAATTCAGCAGGATGGTGGGCAAGCGGTCAAATATCAGATACTGACTTTGTAAAAGGAATCCAGTACCTCATAAGCAACAACATAATCAAGATCTAGTAACTGTATTTTTGTATCTAATAAAAAATGGTGTGATTTTTTGTCATCTAGTTTTTCTTTTTTTCCTAAAGTCGTTTATTGCAATCAGTGAGCCTATAATCAATGCAAACATGCCTACTATGACTAGACCAATTGCAGCAGGAATGGCATAGCAGTCCATGCCGTTTGAAGGATCACATTTTCCACTAAGATAAGGATCTTCTCCCAAGACTACGTTAACACTTACCCGATCATTGCCCAAATTTGATATCGTAACATAATAATTTCCTTGACTCTGAGGATTTTTATCTATGATATGATATGCAAAGCCATTTTTGCTTTCCTTCTCAAATGTTTCATTGTTTGGTTCTGACACCTGCAAGTTTATAGAACCTGAGACAGGCAGCACGTGGACTAGCAAGACATTGTGTTCAGCCAACTGGTCCCAAGTAATGGTAGAGTTTATTGATTTGCCCTGCATTATTTGCGTATTTTCAACTATGTCATGCTTGTTGTTCATCATTGACTCTACCGCATCATAAGCACTGTCGAACATGTTTGAACCAATAACAAGCAAAATTGCTCCAATTGATGCAATTATCAAACCTCGAGGAATGTACAATTTTGCCAAATTGCAATTACAAAGTAAACCTACCTAATAAGAAACTATTCAGAGATAAGTAAAATAAATCAGAAGACCGAGTTATACAGCTATTTTGTAGGGCCGATAAAGGGCAATAGGTCTATGTTAGAGCAGGCACACTTGCAGTATACACTATTCTTGCTTTTGAAAGTAAAATGCTTTTTCCCGCTGTTGTCTATGGATCCTGATACTACCAGTAGTTTTTTGTCACTTAGTTTTTTGACTTGACGATATATTGTTGTCAGTGAAACGTTACAGTCCATGCTTAGTTGATAAGCGCTTTTGTGTGAAGTTGCGGATCTTAGAATGTTGATTGTACTACCATCCAAAAGTATCTTCAACAGAGGCTCTGGAATTTCTTTGTCTTTTTGTTGGTTTTGTGGTGTGGTAATCGTGTCGTACTAAATTACTACCATCTTAAAGATAAACTTGATTTTAACGATTGCAACTGATTGCAATAAGATCTAGTAGCATATCAGGATGAATTAAAGTACTTTAGTGCATCTTGAATTGTATTTATCTCAATTACTTGCATGCCATATTTGCTTTCCATCATAGGAGAGAGCGGCTTTTGTTCTGTCGTGCATGATTGATAAATTACAGGTCCCTCATTTTGTTGTGTACAATTTTGAACAGATGTAACTGCTTGTCCTTGAGGCACAAGAAATATCTTGGCGCCATATTGGCCTGCAGCATCTGCCTTTTCTGCTGCTGCCCCTATGGGGCCTATTGTACCATCTGGTTGTATGGTACCAGTCATCAGCACATGATTATTGATTGTTTTTCCAAGCAGTTCGGATATCAATAATACCGTCATTGCCCCGCCAGCACTGCCACCATCGACAGCTTGTAATGTTTGGTTATTTCCAGAATTAACTGAAAAAATTACATCTTTTTTTGTCAGATCAATTCCGGTTACGTTTTCAGCCACTGCAACTGCAGTGTGTGCAGAAGATTGAAAATCCACGCCAGTCGGAATGGCGGTATTGACCAGTACAAGCCCCGTTCCATCTCTGACATCGACTGTAATTTTCAGCACCGTTCCCTGATAGTTTGTTGTTTCAAAGAATCCGTCACTTTGAACAATAGGACTTACAGCCACAGCAGATATGGAAGCACTGTTTTCTATGGGGTTTGAAGATTGTTCTGTTATGCTCCTAACCTGCTGCAACAGAGTATCGTATTTGGCTTGCAGTGTATTGTACCTATTTTGAAGATCATTGACCTCTTGCAATAGTTGGCCATTTTGTGTTTCAGATGTGTTGTTAATGATATTTGGTTGGTATTGTGTTGGCATTACATGCAATATGTTGTGATCAATCATATACTGGATTGCTGTCAAAAACTCGGAATCACTAGTTTGGTTTTGTGACCACCATTGTGCAGTCTTTTTTATCCAATTTGGTATAGAAGGTTCCTGTGCAGAAACTTTTATGGAAAACCCTAGAGTAATAGATGCTGTCAAAATCACAAATATTGCAATAATTGCAAGTTTTTTCATAACCAGGTCATGATTTATCAAAAGAAGATATTTTCTCAATTATAAATTTTATCACGATTATCAAGATTCTCACGTAGTAAAAAGATCCTTGTGTGTTTTTGTAGTTTTTTTAATTTTTGTTACTCTTTCTTACATTGACAACAAAGACAAGTAGGGAAGCTCCATAGATTATGCCGTTGATGCCATAGAATTTTATCCAATGGAAATTTAGTTGTTCGCTACAATTTTGTGTCTTGTCTTCAGATGAACCAGCATTCACCGGATTGGATGTCAAGGTTTTAGCAATATTACAGTTCATGCCTGTGAGTGTATTATACCACACCAGAGAAAATGCAATCAATGCCACATAGATGACAATAAGAACAATCATCTTTGATTTTATGGAATGCTTATTTTGCCTGATCATGTCACATGCACTTGTTATACCATTCCTTTTGAACTATCACGAGGATTGTCACCGTTTTCCAAACTTTTCTTTTCTACCCATTATTTAATTGGAACTATTGGAAACTTCAATAACTAGGATCAGAGTTTTGTGAAATTGACACTATTTTTGTCTCTAACGTGATCTATGAAAATAGAGTTTTTTGTTTTGTACGTCTGAGAATTACCACAATAGATAAAATCAAAGTACGTTCATCTAGAAATCATATGGATCCACTAAATGTGGCAGTAATTGTTAAACTCGAACCTGATTTTTCAGAGGGAAATGTCAGTTACAACCCAGACGGGACTCTCAATCGGGCAGAGACAAAGAACATACTGGGTCCACATAGTGCCGTAGCTGCTAGTGCCGCGTTTTATGCCAAAGTAAAGTATGATGCAAAAATTTCAATAGGTACTATGGGTCCTCCCATGGCAGAATCCATGTTGCAACAGGCACAGTTAATCTCTGATGCAGATGGACTCTACCTATACAGTGACAGAATTTTTGCAGGTGCAGATACGCTGGCAACAGCAGAGGTTCTCAAGTTAGGAGTACTAAAGATGGAGGGAAAGATGGACATTGTGTTTTCTGGGCACAGAGCTTCTGATGGAGAGACCGGTCAGACCGGACCTCAAACAGCATGGAAACTTGGCATGACATTTCTTGGCCATGTAATAGATTATGAAGTAAACCTTGAAAGCCGAACAATTAGAGCAAAGAGACTTGTCAGATTGCAAGGAATTTACGATGTCATTGAAGAGATAGAAGCTCCACTTCCGGTCTTTATCGCAATAGATCCTTCATACAAACCCAAATTCAATACAGTATCACAGCGATTAGCTTATGAGAAATATCAAAACGAAGCATACCAACGCGCCCAAAATTTTAAACAATATCTAAAGATATTCAGTGCGGTACAGATAGAAGCAGATCCAAAGATGATTGGCATTTCTGGTTCTCCAACTATTGTCTACAAAGTGGAGCGCATACCAAAGGGTAAGGCTACAAGACAGGCAGAGATTGTAGACGGTTCTGATAGAGAGCAGATTCGTAAAGTTGTTGCAAGACTGCTTCAGTCATTATCTACCATGGTGATAAAATGACAGAAGGCGATTACAGACACATTTACGTTGTAATAGAACACGAAGAAGCAAAACTGCTCCAAGTAAGCCTTGAGATGCTCGGAGAGGCACGTAGAATACTAGATGCATTTAACAAGAAATACTTGTCCAAAGAAAAAGTTGTTGCAGTTTTATTGGGATATAATGTTAAAGATATTCCAAGTGTCTTGATTCAACATGGCGCAGATGCAGTAGTTTGTGCAGACAATCTTGAGTTAAGATATGTCAGAAATACGATTTACACCAAAACGATATCCCAAATAGCGTTGGATAGAGACATTGCTGCAACAATAGAGCCAGAGTATGCCACACAATTCAAAAGGCCCAGATACATGTTCTTTGCTGCAGATAGCATAGGAAGGCACCTCTCTGCTACAGTTTTAGCTCAGTTAGACTCCGGCCTAGCATCAGATATCAACAAGTTGGTTGTAGGTGACCTTCAGATTACTCATCAAAACAAGACAGGTGGAAAACCTCTCACTTATGAAAAAACACTTGAGATGTATAGACCGGATTTTTCCGGATTTTTATGGACCACGATACTTTGTCTTGACAACAGGAGTCCTGCAATGCAAAAAGATTATCACCCACAGGCGTGCAGTATGATACCTGGGGTTTTTGATATAATTCAGCCCGATCCTAACAGAGAAGGAAAGATAATTGAGTATGTGCCAAAGTTTGACGAGCAGGATCTTAAGGTCAGGATTATTGACCGTAGAATTACCAAAAGCGAGATTGATTTTGACAGTCACAAGGCAATAGTAAGCTTTGGACGCGGAGTCAAAGACTCGCCAGAACAAAATATCAAGATGATAGAAGAGATTGCTTTAGAGTTAGACGCTCAGATCGGAATCACCTTGCCGCTATCCAAAAGACCATTCTCAGTAAGTCAGACGGTTGATTCTACCTATTTGATACCAGACCGGGTGATAGGCACCAGTGGAAGAAAGGTCAGTCCTAAATTATACATGGCCATTGGAATTAGTGGTGCCATGCAGCATATTGCAGGTATGAAAGACTCTGAGTTTATCATTGCAGTCAACCCAGATGAAAACGCTCCTATGAAAAATGAATGTGATATTTTCATAAAAGGCAGAATGGAAGACATAGTCCCGATCATAATAGAAGAGATAAGAAAGCAAAGTCAGGTTGTACAAGCATAAGGTGATATGAGTTGGAAAAATATGACGTAGCCATCATAGGAGGTGGATCTGCAGGACTTGCTGCTCTCAAGCAACTGTCTGCTCTAGGAAAACAGGCAGTTCTTTTCGAATCTGGAAATAAAGTTGGTTCCAAAAACATTTCAGGTGGCATACTCTATTCTAAGAAATCAAAAAGGGGAAGAACGTACAATGTGGAAGATATATATGAAAATTTTCTAAGCGATGCACCTTTTGAAAGAAAAATTACAAAATACATCTTACATGCAACATCAAAAGACAAGGTCTTTTCAATAGACCTAACTGCTGCACATGAGTATGAAGCAAATTTTGGTTGTTCGGTTCTCATGAACAATCTAAACCAGTGGTTTTCAAAGCAAGCAGATGAGGCAGCTCAAAAACAAGGCAGTGGGATAGTATCAGGTGTTCATGTCAATGCCATAAGATGGGAAGGCGAACGTACTATCATACAAACAAATGAGCTTGAAGAGATAGAGGTCAAGGCAATAATTGCAGCTGATGGCGTTAACTCTGAAGTTGCATACATGGTTGGTGCACGACAAAAATTTTCCCCAAGTCAACTATACCAGGGAGTCAAAGTTGTTATCAAGTTACCAGAAGAGATAATAAATCAGAGATTTTCAATTGGTCAAGACGAAGGTGCGGCGCATCTTTTTGCTGGCGATGTCACGTTAAACCACATAGGTGGAGGTTTTCTGTATACAAATCGTGACACTTTGTCGATGGGTGCAGTGTACCATCTTGACTCACTTTTAGAAAATCCGGTTGAGCCTTATGAGCTTGTAAACGCGTTGTTAAAAAATCCCATGATAAGTGAATACATCAAAGATGAAGTGCCTGTCAGAAGCGAAATTGACAAGAGTATCCCGAAAGAAGAACAGATGCGTGTTCGCTTTGCGGTAACAAAGATGATAAAGACATGGTCAGAGCTGAGAGATGTCTATTATTCTAAAAAAGAAAAAGAAAGACTGGTTAGAGAAGGAAAGTACGGTTCGCCAGAAGAGATAGAAGCACAATTGTCATCTCTTCGAGACCAGATGTCAACCAAGTATGGTATCAAGTTTGCAACAGATTATGTAGAGGTAGAATACAGTGCAAAACTGGTTCCAGACGGCAAGCGTTGCAGAATGGAAAAGCCCTACTTTAAGAACATATTATTTGTGGGCGATGCAGCAGGCAGGGGCATATTTGTCGGCCCTAGAATAGAAGGGCTCAATGTTGGTATCGATGATGCGGTAAGGGCAGCAAATGCAGTTGCAGCGGCATTGGACAAAAATAACTTTGGAGAAAAACTTGGCCAGGGTTATTCGCAATCTATTGAAGAGAGCCCCTATACTCATGACCTAAAAGCAATAGACAAAGACTATCTAAAGATATTTCTTGATGCAGCAAAAGATGTTCCAAAAGATATGATCAGTTCAAAATATGGCGTGATAGTGAAAATGATGTCAAGTAAGACACTTAGGAACTTTGCAGTTGGGTTTGCAAACATTTTGGGATATGAAAAACTGTTACCAATTATTGAAACTACTGAAACCTATGTCAAGGTACCAACAGAGATTGCAGAAAGACTTGGCAAGAGTATGTCTGCGTCCTATACTCCCACCATACCTTCTATTGCACAAAGAGTTGCCAAGTTAAAATTCAATGATGATAGTGTTTCACACATCAAAGTACTCAAGCCGACTAGTGAATTCATGAAAAAAATGGTGATTTTGTGTCCGACAAGATGTTACATGATGGAGAAGGAGGGGGTCATGATACAACATGAAGGATGCGTTGAATGTGGCACTTGTTCAGAAGAAACAGATTGGAAACATCCAGCTGGCGAGAAGGGAATTAATTATCAATTCGGATAGAAATTAGTTGTTCTAATTTATGCTGCGATTCTTGTCTTTTCCTTAAGTTTTTGTAGATCCTCGTACGCTTTTCTTATTTCCAAGTAATAATCATCCATCCTAGGTTCAATTATAGTATAAGCAATGTAAAAATCCTCGGCCTCTCTTAGGTATCGCGTTGCTTTTTCATGCTCTGGAATCTTGGCGATGAACTGCATATTGTTTAGTCTATCTGCAAGCTTGATTGTTTTGATATCATAATCGGATTTTGCCAAAACGTTACAATATTCATGAAATCTCTCTAGCTCGCGTTCCTTGTCATTTAGACCAGAGTAAATTTCTAGTGGTTTTGTTTTCAGAATAGAGGCCGCTTTGTAAACATATTCGCCAAACCTGTGACTGAAATATGCATCAAAGCCATATGATTTTGCTGCGTGTAGGTCCAAGATTCGGTCATTGTCCTCCATGACATCATGCAGTATTGCTGAGACTATCTGAATAGTAGTCATTGGTTTGTTTGCCCATTTGTAGTGTAGAATCACATTCATTGTTACTGGAAATATATGAGTCTCTAGAAATGAGGAAGTGTCATCTTCCCTTTTAACACCAGAATGAACCTCCTCTGCCAAATGTATGGCACTTTCAATGTAGCTATCAATGTGTATTTTTGCTTCTTTTTCTATAAAGGACAAGAACTCTTTCTTCTTTACAGACTCTATCATTGTGCAATAGTACTACGTGATCCTTGAAAAATGTGATCCTTGTTGGTTTTACCCATCAAGATCACCTAACAAGGTAATTTTAGGCACTATTAGAAAGAATCTCTTCCTAAGAGATTGCATTATTAATCGGATTTATACCATCAGTGTAGATTTGAGATTTCCATCGTTGAATAGAGTCAAGCCACCTAAGAAAGATGACAGTGTGGAAGTAAAAATAACAGACAGTCAAGCACAAGAAGAACAGCAACCCGTACAACCGCAAGTTGTCGCCACAGTTGTAATCCCCCCACAAGATGAAAATATCAAGTTTGAGGAGAACAAGGCATACATTGCAAAAATTTTGACATTGGCAGGTCTTCCGTTGGTATTAAGATCTGAGCAGACCATGACCTTTGAAGATGAGATAAAACAAGAATTGTCGTCCATTCTAGAGGAGAATGATAAGCTGAAGGAATCTCTCCTAAATACAAACAGACCAGCAATTGAAGAAGATGAATACATTCTGAGAATAGCCAACTTTCATTACCTAACAGGCAATTCTCAAAAAGCAATTGAGATGTATGAGTACATTCTCAAAAGAAATCCTGGTAAGATGGCAGTCCTAAATAATAACGGAGTCGCACTTGATTCCATAGGAGAATATGATAAAGCATTAGAATATTTCAATGCGGCATTAAACAAAGTACCAGAAAATGTCCATGTTCTGTCCAACAAGGGAATTTCATTATACAAAAACGAAAGATATGAACAAGCACTAGAATGCTTTGATGCTGCATTGAAGATTGATGGCAATTATGTAAATGCACTGACATTCAAAGGTCATTCACTATATCGACTTGGGAAAAATAATGACGCACTTGATTTGTATAACAAAATTATAAGACTTGACCATAACAACTCCGAGGCGCTATACAATAAAGCATGCCTTTGTTCCATAAAGGGAGATGAATACGGCTCAATCACATCACTTGAAAGAGCAGTTCGTCTTGATTCGTCATGGAAAAATGCCGCATCACATGACAAGGATCTTAATCGTCTGAGTATAAATCCGCGTTTTAGAAAGATTATAGAATAGACAAAAATCTCACATGCTTAAACACATTTACAAATACTTTTCCGGTAATTTTTATAAAAAGTCACTGATATGCTTTTTGTTTTTTTATTGAGAAATAGATGTGAGAAAGGGTTTCAGAGGACGGATGCAATTTCTCAAGCATTTTACGATTGACTCCATAATATTCCAATGTTTTCCACATATCCTCTACAGATGTGTTATCTGAGTTTGACATCAATACAGAATTTCGAAGGCTGATAATATGATAAGGTGTGAGAGTTTTCATAGTACCTGCTCAGCTTGTGTGATCAATCATCAAAAGATAATCGAGCATATCATGAGAGAAGACTAGTCATCCATTCTTTTATAAATAGACTTGAAATCTTCTGCAATCCTATATGCAATAGTTTGCAGTTTTGCAACCTCAGTCATATTTGGTTTTCCTTTAGCTATCTGTCGCATCATTGTCATGCATTTGTGTACCTTGTTATGATCAGACGGGGTTGTCTCATCTGACCAAGCCTTGAAGCAATCATCAAAATCTAGGCAGAAATTCAAGATGACCTTCTCCCAGTCTTTATTATGTACTGGATAACCCGTAGCAGACGCAAGTTCACGAAATTCATGGCTCTTATCAGCATAAAGCATCTTGAGTGCATCGTCTGCCTTTTTACGGTCATAAGCATCAAGCGCACTGGAGCCTTGCACGCATCACGTCATTATTCTCTTATTTTAATACATTGGGTTTAGCTGTACACTTGATTTTCATATTTTTGTTCCTATTTTAAATAAAGTCTGACAATTACCGATACATTTGATTCTAGGCTAGCATGACAGCAATTAAGGAAAATGAAGTTGTGGTTAGCATGGATCTTTTTGGCAATGTTTTCTTGCATGGTAACCAGTTTACCTGCGTTTGCTGAGGGATCCAACATTTCGATAAACATTACGGGTGGTAGTGAAGCAAGTCAGAGTTGTGTCTCTGAGAAGAGTTGCTATTACCCAGATGTCATAACTGTGTCACCCAATACAATGGTCACATGGACAAATATCGACAGCACTACACATACTGTAACAAGTGGAGAACCGTCAGAGAATGTGACAGATGTGATGTTTGACAGCGACCAGATAGCTCCTGCGGCAACATATTCCTACATGTTCATGAGTCCAGGCACATATGACTATTTTTGCTCAATCCATCCTTGGATGACAGGGCAAATAATTGTAAGTGCCTCCACGGTTACAACTACCTCGTCGAGTAACAGCGTATCAACACCGGAATTTGGTCCTGCAGTCATTCTTGTTTTTTCTATATCTGTTTTTACGGTAATGTTTCTAGCCAAAAATAGATTGAGTTTTAAATTCTAAAAACTCATTGATAATAAACACAAATTATAGAGATGTATCTTTCTCTATTGCGGTGAACCACAATGCATGCAGAACTTGGCTTCTGCCTGAAGCGGTAAACTACATTTACTACAGACGCGCCCACTAGAAGACACCTTTGACGGCTCACTCATTGTAGCATTAAGAGATTTAATTTTTTGATTGAGCCATTCCCAGAAATTCTTTTCAAATTTGTGAGCTCGATAAACTTCTGCTCCTGCCACTATAGCGCCTGCACCAAAAGAGACTGTGCTTGCAAGAAGGGCTGGAATTGCAATATCTCTTCCCCAAGCTCCAGTTCTAAAAGTCAAGTCATATGCATTGCTTGAACCAGTTATTAGTATCTCAACATCTCTAATACTTCCTGTGATAGCAGATAGTGTTCCCCCCTTGTGTGCTTTTATGCTCCAATAACCCTCGTGGCTGTCCTCATGAATTATCTGGAGCCCAAGTTCTGCAAGATGCTGTTTAATGTCTAAAATTAACCTAGATGCCTCAACATTACTTAATTGTACAGATTCTTCTTTCATATCTAGTATTTTAGAAAATCCCTATTTGATACTTGTTGTGCGTTAGCTTGTTTTTAACTTGACTTACATGTAACCTATAGAAGTGCACCTTTATCCGTTATGAATTGATAAACCATCATTGAATAAATCAGTCAGGAATCACGTAGATGACATCAAATCACTCCACAAAAATGGCCTTGATCTACAACAGATAGGAAAACAAAAAGAAGCAATAGCGTATTTTGACAAAGCGATAGAACTGGAACCAAATAATGCCGAATTTCTGTATGACAAAGCAGTATCACTTCAGATGATCCTCAAATTAGATGATGCAATAAGTTACTATGATAAAGTACTGAAAGTTGAACATGATAACTTTGCTGCATTAATCAACAAAGGACTTTGCCTATCAAACCCAAGCATGAACAGACAAGAAGAAGCATTGTTGTGTTTTGAAGAAGTGTTAAGAATAGTCCCAAATGACCTTGGGGTATTGTCCCTGAAGGGTTATTCTCTTGATAGTTTGGGAAGATATAGAGATGCCATAATGTGTTTTGACAGAGTTTTGGAACAGCAGCCAAACGATCTTAATGTATCCATAAACAAGGGTCTATCACTATTACACCTGGGCAAGTATGATGAAGCAATTGCATATTTTGACAAAGTGCTTGAAGACGAACCTGAGAATCTTTTTGCCTTAGAATGGAAAAAAGAAGCAAACAAGATGAGAGACAAAGACCTTTTCTTTTAGAGATGATTTGATTCTTCAGAACAAAGTATTGAAATCAATTTGGGGCAGTGTAATTCTGCCATGTTTCTGCTATAAAGCCACTTGAAGTTTCATTTCCAAGATAGTATGCTTTATCGTAAATACTTTCTGGGAATAGCCTATAGGTATCGTTATACTGTATTACTGTCACCATTGGTATGACCTGCTGATCGATTTGAAAGTCTTCAGGTGCTAAATTGTACAGGTCACATGTTTTTAAAAATCTCAAGTACTTGTCAGAAAAATCTACAAAACACGTAGTTTCAAGATTCCACTGAGCAACCTTGCCAAGAAATACAGTGTAATTTCCTGCAGATACTGGCAGACCAGAGATGGTGTTTGTCATTGCTGTTGTAACATTTGCATAAGTGTTCATTGTGGTTGGATAGGGGTTTACTGTATATGTTGAGCTTGCCATCTGTTTGATGTATCCCTCTTTTGTAACTGTCACATCTACTTCATAAGTGCCTGGAGTAGCAGGTATTGCAGACGTATATGTAAACTCGCCCTGATTATCAGTAGTTGTTGTTACTGCTTCATTGCCAAACAGGATTAACGCAGTGGCATCTGCAACGGGTTGGTATGCCTGGTCTGTGACATTTCCAGTTATTACTGGATAGTCTCCTTGCATTATTGGGTCTGTTTGCGGTTTTACTGAAACAAGCATGCTGTAAGTAAGTACAGAGTGGGAAACCTGAATATTCGAGAATGCAATTACGAATATCATCAGTACTACAGAGACAGATATGGCATGAACTTTTTTCAACTCTGAATACTTTTTGCGTTCATTGTTAATCACTGAAATCTAACTTTTTTCTCCATTGGCTCAGAAATGTTTAAGGAGTTATTTGGCAGCAGGCACAGTTTTCTGAATAGTTAAATACCAAATATCCAGAATTGTGGTATTGAACAGAGTAGAAGCACAAGAAATTGTAGAGAGAATAAGCGAGATTAGTCGATATGTAAGGTTTGCCGGCATTGTAAACAACAACGGCCAACTTGTCACCCACATACGAAGAGTAGATTTGAAGCCCTTACTTAATACAAAAAATACAAAAAATAAATTTTCACATCTTGCCACACAAAGAGGCATGGCAACACAGTTTAACAAGCAATTAGGAAATGTAAGATTTCTTTGGGAAGAACGCGATAAGGTTCAGACAATCTCGTTCACATTGAGCAAGAACACTGTGTGGGTGTCAATTGATAAAAATGTGGTTCGTTCTGAAGTTCTAAGAATAATAGACAGTTGTCTTCCCATAGTGAAACACTACCAGTAGATTTTTTCAAAGTATTTCCAGTATCTTCATGGGAATTTTGCCATGATCCAAGTCAGTGTTTGCAGATACATACAATATGTCACTGTCATCAATTGGAAAACTCATGATGATCACTTTGTCTCGAACTGACATTGCAAACCTGACCTTTCCTAGTTGATTATCAAATTCTTTTCTCATACGTGCACGTAAAGCAACTTCAGTAAAGAGCATCTCATCATCTTTTGGTTCCTCAAGAGACTTTAGTCCCTCTCGTAGACCTCCTGCAAGAAGCTTCCCCCTTGCATTGATAACACCCACAAAACGAATTTTTGAATCAAGATCCAGTATTTTTGCACATATAGAATCATAATCTTTCGAACTAGTACCCACCAAACTTAATCCATCTACCCATATCAATTGAAATAGATAATATCTTCGGTCTAACCAACGATAAATTGGTTTAGGTATATAACAGCATAAAATCTGCCATCCCAAAGATGGAAGTGATCAGTAAAATCTAGTAGTGAAAAACAGTATCTCCAATTGTCTTTTTCCAGTCTGCACGAATTCCTGGTCGTCCCTTTAGTCGCTCTATGTAATTAAATGCTGAAAGCCCGGCATTTGCTCCACCTGCACATGCAGCTACAATTTGCTTGTACGGTATACTGGTTGCATCACCCGCAGCAAATATGGCAGGATGTGACGTCTTGCCACCTTCAGATACCTCAATTTCTCCTTTTGTATTAATTTTCACCAGATGTTTTACAAAATCCAAGTTTATTTTTGAACCCATTTCAACGAACAGGCCATCCACTTGCAGATTTGTCTCCTTACCTGAATTATCTACAATTGTAATTGATTGTAAGTTGTTCTTGCCTGAAATAGATTTTATTGATGATTGTGGAACTAGTTGCACATTTTCTTTCTTTTCAATAGACGCAATCAGATCCTTGTCGCCACCTAACGCGCCGCCCTTGTAAATTAGATATACTTTTGATGCCATCCTAGAGAGCAATATTCCTGACTCTAACAGATATCCGCCTACCCCAATGGTAGCTGTAACTCTGCCCTGATAGAATGGCGCATCACATTTTGTACAGTAATGAATTCCTTTATTTGATAATGCAGATTCGTTTTCTACTCCTAAATTGTTTGGCACTTTACCTGGAGCAAGAACAATGGATTTTGCCACATATTCTGAACGATTTGTTTTGACTTTCATTCCGGCTTCTGTCTCTTCAATCATTTCTACCGTATCGTAAACCATCTCACCGTTAAATGCTAGATACTGGCTTTCCAATGTCTTTGCAAGTAGCGGTCCACTTGACATCAATGTACCTGGATAATTCTCAAGTTTTGGAATTAGGTTCATCTGCCCCCCTAGATCTTTAGATATCAGAAGACAGGATATTTTTTGCCTTGCAACAAAAATTCCCGCACTTAATCCTGCAGGACCTCCTCCAATTACAACTACTTCGTATTCTTGGACCAATTTAGATAATGGCGATAAGTGACGTGAGATTGTTTATGCCGTCTATATTATGCAAGTCTACATCTATAGTTTGTTTTATTTCTTGCATGTTATTTGATTCAAGCACAATTAGAATATCATATATGCCATAAGTAGTCTTGACCGACTTTACTGTCGAGAGTTTCTTTGCCTGCTCGATAATGTTCTTTTGTTTTTTATAATCCACATTTAGCAGAACATAGGCTTCATTCACAAATCATGCACCCACCCAACTGTAATAAAGTTTGAGGCACAGATTACAAAAATACTTGCATTGTACAAAATATCATACAAAATATTTTAGATTACCTATACATTCTTGCTACTTGCAGTTTTTATAGCCTCAATAATTTTTTCCGGGCGCTTGGATTCTACTAAAATGGTTTCTCCGTTTTTGAATTCTAGCATTATTCCTCGTTTACCTCCAAGAGAATAGGCTTTTTTTGAAATTGCATGCATTAAACCTAGTTTATTTTTTTCTTTTTCTCTTTGCTCGTAAGGTTCACAATTTTGAAGGCCTGACAGTGAGATCTTTTGGTATGAAGGTTTGAATGGAATTATTTTTATGTAAAGGCCGTCACATCGCACTTGAATTCTGAGTTTAATTGCAAGCAAAAGAATTGGCAAGATGAACCCGACTGCCACGAAGATAGATGAGCCGATAATCACATCCATTGTAGGTGATCTGTCACTTGCAATCTCAAAGAGTTGTGGTACTGCAAAATAAACACTGCTAAATGTTATGCAAAGAACAACAAGCCATATCAAAGAGTGGGAAAAAGTTAGAGCCTCTTTATACAAGATATCTTTTTGACTTTCCATTTCTTAGTAGTTTTATCCAGGGCCTGATTTATATCCTAAACCAGAGTCTCAAGTCAGAAGGTTAGATGTCATCTTCGTTGCATCTTTTGAAGTTTAGTTGTGATAGTGACTATCTTTGTTATTATTTCGTCATTGCTGCCTTTACCTTCCAAGAATTTGCAGAGCCAAACAATTTCGTCATTTGTCAGTAGATTTTCCACAAATACATCTTCATCTAGTCTACTATATAGTGTTGTAAACAGGTCGTGGTATATTTTGTCTTGGCTAGTATTTTGGCAGTAATCTAAGCCCGGTCTTTGACGAGATTGCAATTATAGATATTATTGCAATTGTAAGTACTAGAGCTGCTATTGGACCAAACTCTGGAATTACAAATGTGCCTATTATTTCAATTTGTTGTGTTCCGTTCTTGAATGGAATTGCCAAAGTTCTGTCAGTATTTGTTGTGAGTGTTTCATTGGCTTGAGCATTTTGTTGTCCATCGTTTAGTACTACAAATACATCATCAGTACCATCAGATTTCTTTGCATCAATTAATGCTCTAGGCATAGTAATTGTTAACAAACCATCTCCAGTTGTCTGGATTGTTACAGTCAAGGATTTGGATTGTGGATCTGCCTTGATATCGATAACTTTACCGTTAGTTATAGTGTAAGTAAGTGCATAACTTGTACCATCTACTGGAATAGTACTTGGACCTGATGAAACAACTGAACCTGCAAATTGAAATGTTGTTGTTGCAGACCTTTCTGTGCCACCATATTGTACATATATCGAATATGTTCCGGCGGATTGCCACAAGGCACCAGTAGCTGTTACAGTATCAGAAAATGTCTTGTCTGTTCCCACAGTAACTTGATCTATTTTGACTATGTTTCCTAACGGGCTTCGCAATTCAAGTGTGAGAGGTGTATCACCAAGGTAATCTTTTGTTGTACCAGATACCAGTATCTTGTCGCCATCATTGTATGAGGATTTGTCAGTTGTAACTGTAACCGCTAGACTTCCTGATGAGGGAGTTCCCATGGATGAATTAGCGTTAAACATGTAAGAAGGAGGTGGCAAATTGGCTGGAACTGTAGTGCTTGGGGTCATAGTCATTGAAGAATTAGAACCCATGGTAGAATTGGTAGAGTTAGTAGAATTAGAAGCGGCAAATGCTGGAACCGCTGCAATAGAACCAAGTAATACTGCTAGCAATACAAGTCCGTTAAACTTGCTATTCAATAATTGCGAATCAGTTAACCGTTATATAAGTAATTGTAAAAAAAATGTTAATTTCTGGATCAGATGTATTTGGCAAAACTTGTCGTAAATTTGATTACACCACTACCCATAGATCCTGACTAATCAAATTAGATCAAATTAGATCACATAGAAAACAACCAGATCTTAGAACTTTTGATCGAAATAACAAATCTTAAAAATCATCATGCCAGATAGAAAGAAGAAAACCCCGAGTACCAAAGATGGTGCCTTGGTACTTGTGTGTCTGGAATGTTTAGGGTTTTCTTCGGTATCTATCGTGTTTCTTCTATTTAAGAAAAGGTTACACATTTTTGGTTTCTGTGATTATTATCATTAAAATGAAATTGAATGATATGTAGTAGACCAAGTGTTCAATGAATATTCTTAATATTTTAAAGAATAATCATTATGACTCGTCATCTTGATTGAGGAGAGAATCAACTTTCCGGTTCAATTCACTCATAGCATCAAGAGACGACTCGTGTTTGTCATCAAAATCAGCAAGTTTTTTTAATATTGCATCATGATTTTCATCCAATTCTTTGATTCGGTTCAAGATATGGTCTTGTGAGTCAGAAGTCTTCTTCTGTCTATTGTATATCCACCAGCTTACTATGCCCCCTACAATTGCACCTGCTATGATTCCCGCATATGTCGAAGCTGCGTTACTCATATCAACACAGTCTTTTGAAAATTCTGGCATACACCCCCAGATACTCAACAGGATCAATAACATCTTCTAGTCTTAAGGTCGGATGATGTTTTCATACTTTCTATGAGTATCAATTAACGAGCTTGTAAAATTGATCCATGTCCTTTAGACTTGACTTATTTTGCCATACCATTCATGCGCTATTTTCTGTACTTCTTCAATGGATTTTTTTATATTGGATAATTTACTTTCGTCACCGGCATTCATACCCTCTGCAAGTACACCACGTACATCAGAATACCCCATAAACTGAAATTCTGTCTTGGTAAGAGATAGAGCGTGCTCCCAAGATGCCATTGGTTCTTTGTTGTAATATCCTCCACTTGAAACTAAAACAAGTGCCTTCTTGCCATCCATCATGCCCACATAGGTTCCATCATTACTATTCCATGTTTGTCCCTTTTGCATAACAGAATCAAACCAAGCCTTTACTGCTGCAGGCATTGAAAAATTAAACATTGGAAATCCTATCACAACAACATCTGCGGACTTTAGCTGATCAGTCATACGATCCATATTAGACATGAGTTTTTTCTTTTCAGGAGTGAGATCTTCTCCAAGATAATTTCTTTC
Source organism: Nitrosotalea sp. (assembly GCA_050749105.1). Taxonomy (GTDB): domain Archaea; phylum Thermoproteota; class Nitrososphaeria; order Nitrososphaerales; family Nitrosopumilaceae; genus Nitrosotalea. The sequence continues at coordinate 44,087 of JBOGQT010000084.1, forward strand.
AATGTAAGCAAGTAGGCTATCACCAAGGAACAGATCCGGAACATCAACAGAGAGTTCAATTTCTTCAACGTCAGAATTTTTAATTTCTGACTTGAATGCATCTAGTAATTTCTTGGTGTTAGACCGCTCGTTTCGTGGTGTATACTTTACTAATAGAGTCTTCATTTCTCACCAATCGCGAGATTTTTCCTAATGACTTTTGCTATGTTTCTAATTGTAACGCTACTAATACCAGAAGCTATAGCAATGTCCTTTTGGGTTTTCTTCTCTTCGCTTATCAAAGATGCCAAAAATAATGCCCCTGCTGCAAGCGATACAGGGTTTTTGCCGTCAGTGATTCCCTTTTGTTGAGCATTAGAGAGAAATTCAAGCGCCATCCTACTTGTCTTCTCATTCATTCCCACCTTGCTTGAGATTCGAGTTACAAAATCAGACGAGTCGTATGATCCCACTTGCAAACCTAATCTATTAACTAAGATTCTATAGTCTCTTGAAAGTTCCTTTACTGTGATATTTGCTGCAACTGCAACATCTTGCAAAGTTCTTGGAAAATTTGCCTCTTTGCATGCAGCATAAAGCGAAGCTGATATTACTCCAACAATGCTTCTGCCCGAAGTCATTTTCTTTGCTATTGCTTTCCTGTAATGATAAGACGTCCTTTCAGTTATGGCATATGGGAGATCAAGTTTTGACTTGAGTGAATCAAGTATCGTAAAGGCAGACTTCATGCTTCTCTCTGATGTACTGGATTTACTACGACTATCCCACGTTCTAAGCCTGTTAAAGATAGATTTCATGTCTGCAGATATAGAATTGCCAAACGCATCTTTGTTTTTAGGATCTATTATTGTAGCCAATCCCTTGTCATGCACTGTCAAAGTCGAAGCAATTCCAGTCCTACTTCGTTGTGTAAATTGTTCCATTGTAAACGATCGTTGTTCTGAGCTTAAATCCTCCATTCTATCTAGTAAGACCAAACCACATAGTCCGCACAAGACCTCACCGCTAATGCTATCTGTTATTAGTGGACCGTGTATACCACCGTTTTGCGTACAAGGTTTAACAGATACAGTTGACTCTACAAGATCTTGCCTATTTGATTTGGTATTAACTATCATTTGTATAGTTACTATAATCTTGTAACTATATAAACACGCAAGTGAGACATAAGAAAGCAGATTAACTCACGGTAAGTTTATTGTTTTTACAATATCACTTGAGAGATTCTGGAAATTTTTCGTAAACTTCCTTAAACGCGCGAGGCTTTCCATCTTTGAAGACATCTTTTGCACAATACTGCATTGAAAAAGCAGCCATTTGATCAAGTATTGGTTTTAGTGCCTTGCCTTTTTTTGTGACAGAGTATTCTATTCGTACTGGCGTTCCAGGATAGACATTTCTCTGAATTATGCCATTTTGTTCCATTTCACGTAATCTTGCGGAAAGTGTTTTTGGATTGATACCATCAATGGACTCAAGAAATTGGTTAAACCGTGTCTGGCCAAGCTGAGTCATGTTTCTGAGAATGTGAACCGTGAATTTTTTTCCAATCATGCTAAATGTGTTGTCTATAGGGCAACATTTCATGCCTTCCATCACGATCTTGCACTCTTCTTTCAACTTGGTCCTTTCCAACAGGTTTATCACTTTCTAACGTATATAGTTACCTTTGTATAGTTAGTATAGAAAATAAATGATTAGGCTCAATTTGGCCTCATCAGGATCTTGCCCACAAAATTTCCCTTTAGCATCTTTGTGTGAGCTTCTACTGCATTTTCAAAAGTATAGATAGAATCAATTACTGACTTGATTTTTCCCTTGGACATCCAATATAATCCGTCTATGAGTTCTGAGCGCGTACCTTGCGTGGACCCCAAGACGTTTATCCCTTTGAAAAATATGTGTCTAAGGTCAGTTTGTACATCATAGCCAGTTGTCGCACCTGTAGTAACAAGAGTTGCACCATATTTTAGCAATGTCAGTTCTTTATTCCAATGAGATCCCCCAATGTGTTCAAAAATGACATCAATGCCAGGGACTGTTCCCTTCTTTTTTGCAATATCTTTTGTGATTGCAAAAACATCTTTATGCCAATCTTCCTTTCTGTGGTCTACTGCAAAATCTGCTCCAAGTTTGATGCACTGTTCAAGCTTGTTTGGACTTGCGGTCGTAATGACATCACAGTCATATAACTTTGCAATCTGGATTCCAAATATTCCCATGCCTGAAGCCCCTCCCATTATTAGTACAGTTTGTCCTGGCTTGATCTTTGCTCTTCCTACTAACATATGCCATGATGTCATCAAGACCATAGAAGCAGCTGCAGCTTCTTCATAGCTTACACTTTCTGGAATTTTTATTACGTTTACTTCTGGCAGGTGAGCGTACTCACAGTATCCGCCCCACAGCGGTCCTGTCTGAAATCCCCAAATTCTTCTGTTCGGACAATCATATTCACGGCCATCAGTGCATGCCATACAAACTCTACATGATATGTTACCATGCGATACAATTCTGTCCCCAACCTTAATTGTGGTGACGTCTTCACCTATTGCAACAACTTCTCCTGCTGCATCAGTTCCTGAAACATGAGGCATCGGTATCTTGATTGGTTTTCCTCTCATTCCCCAGATGTCGTCATAATTCAGTCCCGCGACATGTACTTTGAATATTACCTCGTTTGATTTTGGTGTTGGATATGGTATTTCCTTAACTTTTAGAATCTTTGCATAATCATCGTCTGGTGCATATTCTTCATACACTAGAGCCCTCACAACTCATCCATCCATAATGGTAATATTAAGAAAATGATACCAAGTTTACAATACAATAATTTTGTCATCGTAAAATATTTTCAACTAGCAAAAGAAACCAGACAAAGTAATCTTTGTAACAAACTTGAGAATATAATGGGTGGTAAAAAAACTGGTTCTAGTGGTGGCTATGTCCGCAACCACAAGAATCATGGCTTTCTGATGTTTCTGGAGATGATTCCTTTCCGGAACATCTAGAACACTTGTCTGAACCTGTGGCAGAAAAGAATCCTATTCCACATACAACGCATTTTGTACTTGTCATAAAAGAGATTAGATGGTGCTGGTATTTATACGTCTTTTAGAAACTATGTTTTAGGCACCCACGTGCAATATTTTGCACTCGACTAACATAAACAAACATTGTATTTGATTCAATATTACTCCTAAATATAGAATGACGCCTACAAAGCCAAATTCACCAATTTCATAGAATTTATTAATTGATTAATGCGGTAGTGGATTATGAAGTCAAAACCAATTGGCGCATTATTTGGTGTTTTGACCCTAGTTGCGATTCTTGCAATAGCTCCATCGTCAGCTTTTGCACAGCAATCTCAGGTAACTGTAAACATTGCAGCAGGTGACGGCTCGGGCCCAAACTGTTCACAAACAAATAACTGTTTTAACCCGAATGTCGTCAATGTAGCACCAGGTACAACTGTAGAGTGGCAAAATCATGATACTGTAAGCCACACTGTAACAAGTGGAAATCCATCTGACAATCAGACCGGCACTATCTTTGATAGTAGTTTGATTGCAGCCGGAAAGAGTTTTTCCTTTACCTTCAATAATCCTGGCACATACAATTACTTCTGTCAAGTCCACCCATGGATGACAGGCCAAGTAATTGTTGGAGCGGCTACAACTGCAAGTACAACAGGTAGCAGCATGTCAGGTAGTTCATCAGGTATGAACATGTCATCTGGTAGCAATACACCAAGTACAGCTAGTGCTCCTTCGACACCACCACCAAGTACAGCTAGTGCTCCTTCGACACCGATCAACGCAGAAATGCAATACACGGATGCTGATAACCCCACAGGTCCAATGCAATCGATTGGATGGGGATTAGGAATGGTAGTAGCTGGCGTAATGGCAGGCGCTGGAATCTTGACAATAGTTCGAAAACATTAAGCAGTAACACCTCTTTTTTTTTGATTAATCAACAACTGTTCTACTTTTGCCTTTTATCCAGATTGCATTTTCAAAAAGAAATCTTTTCTGGTATTCTTAATTTCTTCTTCAGACAAGTCTTGTTTACGAGTAGCAATGGACCACCTGTGACCAAAAGGATCTAGGACTTGCCCGTAACGATCACCCCCAGAAAGTACTCATCAACGACATTAACATGGTAGCGCCTAAAGAGAACTCCTTGTTGAATATAGAGTCTACATCGTTAACATACATGTGTATTGTGACGCTACTGCGCTCCAAGCGCTGCGGTGAACAATAATTCATATCTGGAAATTCATCTAACAGCACAATAATAGAATCTCCAATCTTCAAGTTTGCATGCGATATATTTTTTCCGTCAGATCCCCATTACGACTAATTTCTCTTGCGTCAAATGTAGTCTTGTAAAATGATATTGTTTTTGAAGCATCACGTACAATCAAGTAGGAGTCAGTGCATGAAATCTATCTGACACTGGCCTTACATCTTTCATTAGTGTAAATTCTTTTTACAATTTTAAATGATTTTCTAGGTCCAACGTAAGAGAGACTAGATTTCAATTTGGATTTAAAATTTTGTTGTTTTTTTTTTTTCAATAGCGGATCATAGATATGAGAGGTAAGAAAGAAAGGAACACGACGGTAAGACATAACAATTGAAGGAAATATCATTGACATAGTATACTTGGTTAGCTTTTCAGAATACTTCCACAAGTCCTGCTCATATTTACAAATGTCCTTATACGTCATTTCCGCATATCTTGCATATCTATTCCATTCCTCTTTGAAGATTTTTTCTGGGTTTAGTTCGTTCCAATATGGTATTTTTGAACCAAAACCTTCGTCAGAATCTGTGGCATCAAATGTTTTATAATTTAAGTTTTCAGCATTTTTGTGATTGGTACGGAGTACCTGATAAGCTTCCGTTATTAACTTGAATTTCTCATCGTCTTGCTTTGAAATACTCTTGTCAGGATGATGTTTTAGGACCAGTTTCCTATAGGCGCTCTTTATTTCCTGTGTTGATGCCCCTTCACACAGACCAAGTAATGCATAGCAATGATGCCTATTCAATACAATGCATTGGTCGAACTGTTTTAAAAAAGTTTGATCGCATTTTCTTACGCTAAATTGAAAAATAAATTCAATCAGTAACTTGGCATCAGTCATAGAATAAAAGGCATATCCATATTTTATGCGTGATCTCGTGTTTGCATTATTTTTTATGACCTTCAGATGTCACGTATCACCCCCTAAAGGAAGTAATGGTATAATTGAAATATTTAGTAATCGTTCTATTACTAGTTGAAAAAGCCCGTACTTGCAATAGCAATTGGTGCAGGTCTTGCAGCAATTATCATATTTCTTGCATTCAGTTTTCTTCCGATAATACCCCCTTCCCAAAAATATGGCATTTCTATTGAACCCATTCTTATAACAGATAGCATGGGAACAGAAACTCATGTAACCATAAAAAATACTGGGATAGACGCACTCACTAATGTTAAAGTAGACTATGGCGGAACTGCAAAGCCTGATGTGATTCCTATTCTCAATCCAGGTGACAAGGTCGCACTTTCTCCACCAGAAGGCAGTGATCTCACAGAGATCAGGGTTACAACAGATCAAGGAATTAATGTAACGCAACCATACAAAGTTCCCACAAGTGTTCCCTTTGTTGGAAATTCCGGTTATGGCGGATAAATTACATCGCAGATCTAATCATCCATGGCAGCCTTTTGTCACAGTTAGAAAAAAGATAATTATTGTCACTATGCTGTAATAGTAGCTTAGAAAATACATGGCAAAAATAAAGATCAATTTATCAGGCGGAGAACTTACAATAGAATTTACAAATACAAAGGACTTGGAAGACCAACTAGAAAAGATCGATTTTCTTAGAATAGATTCTCTGCTCAATACCAAAAATCAGAAAAATGCACCTGTTGTAGAAAATGAAAAGATGGTTGACAAAGATGTCAATGCTGTCAAGGAACTAGGTTCAATCAATATCTTGAAGATATCAGAAAGGGGACAAGATGCAGTAAAATTAGCAATATTTTTGGCGACAAATGGAATGAATCGTGAGGAGATCAAGAAAATTACTGGGATTACAATCTTGAGTTCATAAAATAGAACAAATGACGTGATTTTAGATAACGCCGTGAAAATGCCAAGCGTGACCCATTACGCAGAACGTGTGGGAATCACTCCCCATGAACAACACCAATGTGTCTAGTTCGCTTGTTGGGTTCTGTGGGTCACGCAGGGTTAGTTACCTGCACTTACACAAGGCATTGAACAATGTGTACGCCCATAATATTTAAGATCCAAGATGACTGTTACGTCCAAGCGAATTTTTATATGCTCTTCATTTGTTCTTTTGTTTCTTTTAAGATGTAAACAGAAATGTAAATAGTTCCATAATGGAATCAAATATAGCATCATGATTCCATCCTCCTTAATTCTATGTCTAGTATTAACCAAGATGTCATGAGTAGAAATCCAAAGATTGCTATTACCCTGCCTGTAACTTTTACAGTATTTTCGGTATTGTTGATTCTATTTCTACCACATGCCAACGCAGTTTTGCAGATACCCAGTGGACCGCAATGTGAAAGTACATACACAGTTATCTACACAGAACCTGCAAAATTCAACGAAACAAATACTATCAATATCCTAAAACAAAACTTGGCTAATATTGACTTTAATGCAGATGTTCTTGACGGTCATCCGTGGTGGGACTATATGCACATAAGTAAACCTGATGAGAACAATACGTCATCACTTACAATACCCACGGTTTCTGGCGTAGTGGACGACATAGTCAGAAAAACCATGCAGGATGTGGACGGGGTCTTAAAAGTAGATGATGTGATGATGACATGGTGTAATTGAATATATCACCATAGAGATATTTGCATATTTTATTTTTGAATTATTATGTAGTATGAACAACTTTAGTCTCTTCGTAATGCCACCATCGGAGACAGTCTTGATGCTTTCCATGCTGGATATATTCCAGCTGCAAGGCTTAGTGTAACCGAGAGAATCCAGACCTTGAGTAGATCAGTTGGGATATAAACTGGTGGGATATGGATATTGCCTGAACCTTGCACACTAGTGGTAGTAAAGACACTCAATATGTAACCCGCTCCAATTCCAATTATCACTCCAAGCGAAGCCCCAATTATCCCAATGAGTGCAGCTTCAACGATAAATAGTTGAAGGATGTCAGTATTTTGAGCTCCAATCGCTTTCATCGTGCCTATCTCCCTTATTCTCTCTGTTACCGAATTGTAAAGCGTGGTAACAATTCCAACCGCTCCTACAATCAATGCTATAATGCCAACCATGAGAGTAAATGCGGCATTGCCGCTAGTGGCTTTTTGTGTAACAGCCATTATTGATTGCGGAGTTGTGATTCCAAGTGTTGGTCCATATTGTTGTACAAGCTCTTGTTGTACCGTATCGACATAATCCGGAGAGGCGGCTGCAACAATCAGCTGATCATATTTTGTTGATTTGTGTAATAGTTGGTTGCCTGCATCCAAACTAATTATAACAGAACTATCAATTTTTGTATTTCCAGACGGCTCCATTATTCCTGATACGATATAATTCTTGACTTCTGATGTAGATTTTCCTGCACTTGTATAGGAATACGTGAGCTTTATTGTTTGTCCTAAAACAACGAATGGTGTTGTTGCACCAGGCGGATTTGCTATGGTATCCCCTACAAGAGCCGCTGACCTGTCATTTGGGCTCACAGTGGAACCATCAACATACTGAAGGTTGGGCAATATAACAGTAAGTTGGGTTGGATCCATTGCGGTAACTGAGATGTGTTGTGTTTGTCCTTGACTATCAAGTTGGACAGACCCTGAATATTCTGGAATCACAGCTTCGATATTTGGAAGTGTCCTTATTTTTTGAACAACTGCATTATTGATTATAATTGATGCAGAAGAGGTGGCTCCATGATAAGAGTGCTGTCCAGAACCTACATAGATTACATTTGCAGCTAGTGCACTGAACTGACTTGCTAAAAATGCTGTCTGCCCAGCACTGAGCCCATTGAGTACAACTACCAAGCTGCAACCCAGCACCACCATCAGAACTGTCAATAAAGTTCTAATTTTTCTGTCTACCAAGGCATCAAATGCTAAAGAAAAGATATCTGCCGGACGCATATCATTTTTTGTCGGAATTGTCCAGTGCTGCCACTATATCAGTATCATTTCCTGTAAGCATCTTGAGACGTTGTTTTTTTGATTTGAGTTTTTTTGCTATTATCGCACCTGCAATTGCTGCTATTACAATTCCAATCAATACCGGCAATGGAATTGGGATTTGAGATTGGATTTGATCTAGGATAGATTTACTTTCGTGACCTGTTGTTTGTGGAGCTCTTCCTACGACAACAGTTCCATTCATAATCATAGTGTGAGAGTTCTTGAGATCATCTGCATATACAACCTCAAATGAGACAGGATACGAGCCAGATGAAAGTCTTGTAAGACCATTTAATGGAATGCTAAATGGTATTGGCGAATCTGGTGTGAGATCTCCTAAGAATTGTTGAGACTGGGCTGCCATGCCTCCTCCACCGCTGCCTCCGCTATAGCTACCTGCTCCACCGCCTTGTGCAGATGCGTGCTCAGTACCATTACCTAAAGTAGAATTTGTCACCCTTGCTTCTCTTATGGCTTGCAAGATTGGAGATTTGTAAAGTTGTATTGTGGTATATAGTCCGGTTGTGCTTCCTTTATTTAACAAGGTGCCAGCTATGTTTGGTGCACTACCAACATAGTTTACGGTCAGACCATATAGTTGTAATTGAATATCTCCTACTACAAACGCACCAAGAGTAAGTGAATTAGTTTGTGTTTCTCCTTCTGAAACATAGTTTGCATTCAAAGTAAATGCAGTGGGGGTATCAATCAAGGCATCTGCTGCAAACACATTTGTGGATAATTCCTGCGTAGCGCCTGCAGCCAGATGCGGTATAGTCCATGTAGATTGGCCTACAACTGAGACAGATGTGGATTGAGGTACAAGTGATACTACTACGTTTGATGCATCGTTAGTTCCATTATTTGTTACTACAAAGTTCAGGTTTGATAGTTGCCCAGAGGTAATGACAGGAGATGTACCATTGCCAAGATAAGTAAGACTCAAAGATTGTGGCGGTAATGGAGCGATAACAATTCCCGTGGTCAATGATGTAGATAATGACTTACCCCACGCATTTTCATATGCGACGCTTACGTCTACCTCCTCGGTTGTGCCGGCAGCCGCACTACTTGGGAATACTGACGTGGATATGGTGGCATTTCCTCCAGCTGGGATATTACCAAGATTAAATGTGTTGTTTCCAAGATTAATAATATTGGTTGTTCCCGACGACAACACTAAGGAGCTGCCACTTCCCGATCCTCCACCCTTGTTATTGCCAAGATTTGTAATTGTGGCTACAACTCCAGTTGCGTTGGCCGAGCCTTTATTTTTGATGATAAGATCCATTGAGCTGGTCTTAGAAGCCTCTATGTTAGGGCTATCGGAGTTTAGATCCATGACTACTTTTCCTGGTAGAACCAATGGAACTTCAAGCTCTGCAGAGCTACAATGTAAGGTTAGCGCTCCAACCGAACCTTGGTTTTCTTGTATCTGGAAATTAATCACAAGATTAGTTGGGTGTAATCCAACAGTAGCTGTTGGCGAAACGTTTACGTCAAAATACAAAACAAATGTGTCTCCAGGTCCAACATATCCATAATAGCTTGCTAACGCATAGTTGCTTGCCAGCTTTGAAGCTGGATTGTAGTTTTGAAGAAGTTGCGGTATCTGACTTTCACCTGTTGGCTTGAATCCTGCTGGTAGATTCAGAAATCCAGTTATGGAACTGATTTCAATTGGGCCCCTGTTATTTAGTATAACAGCAAAGACTTCATCACCCTCTCCTGGACCTATCTCTTTTTTGTTCACATTGGACGAGGTACCGTTAGCTACGCCCACACTGGTGCCTTGGTCTACCCAATACGCATCTATTGCCACCGGACCGTTGTAGTTAGTATCTATTGATGTGTTAAGTGGAGCAGAGCAATCTGTCGATTGCATTATTTGTGCTGATGATGACGGAATGCTAAATGATGGAGCAAATAACAAGACGATTAATGCAACAGAAATAATTTTTGGCATAAGATTTCTTCCAAAAATCATATGAAATCCTTTTGACATATTAATTAACGACATCCCGTTCAATTTTCCCATCTCTAATCAACATAGATCTATCGGTGGATTCTGCAAGCTCAGGATTATGTGTTACCATGATTATAGTACGTTTGAATTTGTGTGATAGTGTCTTGAGCATCTCAAAAACATCATCTCCAGTTTTAGTATCAAGATTACCTGTTGGTTCATCAGCTAGAATTATGGTAGGATTGTTTACTAGGGATCTTGCAATGGCGACTCTTTGTTGCTGACCCCCACTAAGATTAACCGGCTTTTGTGCTGCCTTTTCTGCAATCCCCAAGGCATCCAATATTTTCATTGCGCGCTCATTGGATTCAGATACCGACATGCCAGATATCGTGCTTGGCAGCTTTACGTTCTTGAGAACTGTGGTTCTGTTAATTAGATTAAATGATTGAAAAATAAACCCAATATGGGCATTTCTCATCGTAGCTATTTTTGAGTCACTTAAAGCAAAAATGTCTATTCCGTTTATGTAAACATGGCCAGAGGTAGGCCTATCCAGTGCACCAATCATATTAAGAATGGTCGACTTGCCGCTGCCAGAAGGACCCACTATAGAAATAAATTCGCCTTTTTTTACAGTGAAACTAATATCTGACAAGGCTACGACTTTGCCTGCAACTGAATCATATATCTTTGACAAATTTTTGACCGAGAGTGCTATTGAATTTGAATTAACGTCATCAGCTTTTTGAGATTCGCTTACCACAGTAGTTGAATTGTGTCTGGAACCTGATTTATCTCTATTCAAGATTCCCATCGTACTCCAATTTTGTTCTTCTCAGTATAATTAAATAACTTCGTAAAAATATTATCAAGATTGTAAAAATAGTCATCGTGTGAAGCAACTGACGGCAATGATTTTTTCGTGGGTTTACATGAATTTATGGCGTAGAGATAATTTGCATGGGCAGATCTACCAAAAGAGCATGCACTAAGATCAATGGGGTTGTGAAAAACTGTCGTTTCCTCCACGGTAGAACTCAAAATTATGCCCACATTTCTCTCATCAACTGGCGCAATTAAATAATTGTCAAACTTTGTTCAGGAACATTGTTACTTGAATAATTATGACAACTAATGGTAACTCGCAAAATTACGAGTAAAAGCTTAATACAGAATTTTACTTCCAACAAGGCGATATCCTTGTCACACGAATATCGTGATCGAATCTACATACGAAAGGATATACTTTTGAAGCTTGCAGAATTTGGCGAGCTTAACCAAACAAACCTGTTAAGCTATTGTGGTTTAAACTTGATGAAACATAAAGACATACTAGAAAGCCTAGAACGCAAAGGTTTCATAAAAAGAACAGAGATACCATGGGGGAACAAAAAAGTGATAAAATACTCAGTTACAGAGAAGGGACGGCAGTTTTGTGAAATGGTTTTAGAGCCTTATGAGGAGATCTTTCCAAGAAGTGAGAAAAAGGATCGGGAACAAGGTTAACGAAATGTTTTATTCATACATAAGGTGGTTGTATATCTAATTGTCTAATCCCCAAGGAAATCAAGATAAAGAGCCTGATGAAAACAATGGTCATAAGGAATCTCCAGAAAATCTGTTCAAGATGGTAGATGATCTTTTAACTCATACAAATAGCTCGCGTCGTATATTTCTCATCTTTATTGCATCCGCCCTAATTTTTGCTCCTGTCGCACTTGTAATGGGCGGCATATTACTTGGTCATCCTCGTTATAATGTATATCATCTTGAAACAAATCATGAAGCGATGAATGGTAACATGACATCTGAGTACAACATGGCACCCAATGGTACTCAGTTTTTCATTGTAGAAAAGAATGGAAGTTCCATCATCAAAGAAATGCCTTTTCATCCCCCTCGCCCTATACATCAAGATGCATCGATATTTTTAGGTATACAAGTATTCATTTTCATCTGCATAATATTTGCTGCAGTGTTACTCTTTGTGGCACTTAAGGAATACAGTTTCTTTGCAAAGTGGAATAACAGGTACAAGAAATACAGAACAATACAAGACAAGATAGATGACGAATTGGGCAGAGATTAAACAAATTTTCATAAAACATAACTAAATTAGTAAGAAGATAATTGGACGCAATTTAGTCATTACAACAAAAAAACTAAACTCATTGCGTTTTGTGGGAACATAAAATCCACGTATATTTTTAGTAACTACTTACCGATTCTCATTTATAAAGAGCAATAGATTACAACAATACAAATCAATATTGCATTACTAAGAGTGCATTTTGCATCATCATATTAATAATTATCTCATGTGTTTCATGAGACGTGTGGTTATATGATCACTAACCTTGTTCCTTAACAAGGTGGCGCAATCCATTATAAATCGTCTAACTAATCATAGGATAGAATGAATATACCGCAACTGAAAACACATCAGAAAATGCTTGCCATGATTCTGGGCGTAGCAGTGATTGCTACGTTTGGAGCATCGTTAGCATATGCACAGACAACAACTACTCAGACACCTACAAAGATTGTAGGATCCGTCAACCTTCCAGCAGTTGTCCTATCTGAGGTTAAGGTACCGTTCACTACAGCAGCAGCTACTGCCGCAGGTGCACCAGGTATAACCAACGGACAGATAATCAGCGGAGGATTGAGAGCAGTACAGGGATCCCTAGTATACGGCTTCGAGGTAACTGATGGAACAAGCGTCTACTCTGTAATAGTAGATGCTGGAAGTGGTAGCATATTGCACACTTCTGCAGCCCATCCATTGTCCTTAGGCGCACTAGGAATTGGTAGTAACGGAATGATGGGTCACAAAGCCCACATGGGATCAGGTGCCTGGAAACAAAAGTCATCTACTACAACGACAAGTCCATCAACTGGAAGTCAGTAGTAGAACCAACTTTTTTCTATCTTTATTTTATTTTTCATTACAAATCATCTTCAGATATCGTAATCGGATATCATTTGTGATATGCTATCTCCAGAATGAGGTTTTCAGAGAAAGAATTCTTGCAAAATCATTTATGGTCAATATGCCAATAAGCTTTCTTGCATCCAATACAGGTAAATGCCTTACATTGTTGGCAATCATTAGATTTGCTGCGTTGAGGACGTTTTGCATAGGATGTGTATGAATCAACGGCCTGGAGGCAAGGATCTCCAATTTGAAATTTTTAATTGATGTACCAAGCCCAATAATTGCACAAACTATGTCTTTTTCTGTTATCATTCCAAATGGCATGTTGTGACGAGTCACTACAACATAACCTACCCCTTTTTTGATCATTGACGTAGCAGCATCATGTAGAGTTGAAGTATACTCCAGGATATTGACATCCTTTGACATCGTGTAAGATATTGGAGAATTTAGGTGTCTTTCAACATATTCTGCCTCACTTTTCCTTGTCAGTTTGTCAATTACCAGTAAAACATCCCATATGTTCTGATCATAACTTTCTGAAATATTCCTCTTATCTGTCATGACATTATTTGTTTTCATGCATGTTATAGATGGACTGATATTATATGAAAATAAATCATCATTTGCGGTATGCCATGTCATAATATAAAATTAGATTCTAGTTTTCAGACATTACATAATGAATTCATTTTTACTAGACTACAAATGAAAAAATTAAGAATTTCATTGTTCACATTGGATCTTATGATTTTAAAACTATTCAACAGTAGAAAACATTCAAATCATTTCTTTTATGAACTCATTCCAAATCAAGGAACACCAAACGAAAGCATTGATTATGATCACCAACTGTTTTGATCAAACCACATTTGGCACAAATTCTATATGCTGTCTTCTTACATATACGGCAAAACGTATACTGGATCAGAGGGCCACTACAATTCTTGCATATGAAAAATAACTCTCTTGACACTTTATTTCTATCCACTAGCAATTCCTCTTCCAGAAGTTCATTCTTTTTATGAGAATCACTTGGTTCAATGTCGCGATTATCTGAACGGTCTTGCAATATGTTCAAAACGTGTGTAAAATCATTATATACCTCAGTTTTTTTCGTCATGGTTTCATATCATAAATACATTATTAATCAATAACTTTCAAGTTGCGGCGTGCCTCTAAAACTTCATGACATCTCAAAATTATAACGCTTGCCGAAAATGGTTTAAATTAAAACCCGAAGTTAGTTGTCTGACCATCACATGAAAATTGCCCATATTATAATTATTAGCACATCAATACTTTTCATCATATTTGCAATAGATGGATACATAACTCTTGATCTGAATCAAAAAGATTTACAAAAATCTACTGAATTTAAAAATGAGGCACAGGCAAACACCATAATCCAAAATTTAGACAAATCCATAGAAAAACAAATGGGAGAATCTACGGCATTAACAAAAACTAGCGATATACAGAATGTTGTTATCAGATCAAATGAGGACGGTCAACAAGAAAACCAAACAGTAGTAGCACAAGATGAGTTTGAGGGGCTTACTCCATTTATTCCCGCAACAAATACTGTTACCTACAATCAGGCCTTTTCCAATATTGTTAATTTTTATAAAAATGAGTACAACTATAATATTACCAGTGCCTTGTACGTGACAAATCAATATGGTGCATATCTTACAATTGACGGTCAGACATCAAATTATACCCATAATGAGGAAAAATGGTGGCAGGCCGCAAAAAATAGTGATGTGTATTTTGAGAATATTAGACTGGACAAAAGTCTAAAAAAATATTCAATACCAATGTCAGTCGAAATTACTGACAACAAAGAGAAATTTCTTGGCGTAATGAAGATCTCTTTGAGTCTGGATGAATTACTTCATGGCTTTGAAGCAGATGCGGCAGTACTCAAAGATGCTGGAAAAAATGTAATTCTTATTGATGAAAATGGTAGTGTCATCTATGCTGATGGAATAAAATATGATCCAACCATGGGTCAAATACAATATTATGATAAACTCAAGGAAGACAATGGATTTTTCGAATCTGGGGATGATTCAAATGGTTCAACCATTGTAACGTATTCCAAGTCCATAGGTTACGGTAAATTTGTTGGTTTTGGCTGGACAGTAATAATTACTCAAGACGAGTCCTCAGCATATGCAGAATTTGCAAATACAAGAAACTCAGTTATCATAATATCCACAATAGGAGTCATAGGTTCGATTCTGATAGGTGTTTTTGTCTCAATTTACATAGCAAGGCCAATCATGAAATTATCAAAAATGACAAGAAAATTATCTGAGGGTGATTTTGAGGTAAACGCTCCAAAAAGCCATCTATACGAGATAGGCATTATTGGAAACTCGTTTAACAGTATGGCAAAATCTCTCAAAAGGCTTTTAGAGACAGAGATAAAACTTGCAGAGGCTCATGCAAAGATAAAAAATGAGAGATTTACTGCAATAGGTGAACTGGCAGCAAGTTTAGCACATAACATGAAAAATCCACTTGCTACAATTCAGAGTTCAGCAGACATTCTGAAAAGAGTTTACAAAGGAGATGGTAAGGATGTAGATGATGTAATTTTGAGGATGAATCGAGCCGTAGATAGAATGACTCGACAAATAGATGACGTACTGAATTTCGTGCGAATCACTCCGTTAAATTTGGAAAATTCATCTATTATATTCATCTTAGATTCTGTTATCAAGACAATTGCGATTCCACTTAATGTCAAAATAGAATTACCCAAAAATGATTTCCAAATAAGATGCGATGTTAGAAAACTCGAAACTGTATTTACAAACCTTATAATAAATTCAATTCAAGCGATCGGAACAAAAGAAGATGGTAAGATCATCATAAGAGCAAATGAAGAGGGCAAAATAATAGTGGTTGAAATTGAAGATAACGGGTCTGGCATAGCAAACGAGTTGCTCTCAAAGCTCTTTGAGCCACTAGTAACCACAAAATTGCAAGGAACTGGTTTGGGGTTATCTACATCCAAGAATATTGTAGAGCAACACGGTGGCACCATAAGTGCTAGAAATAGACCCACAGTCTTTACAATCAAGATCCCAAAGGAACAAAAACCATAGATCTAAATTGAAAATGCTAAAATTTCGTGTCATCTAAGGTAATAGATGCATCAAAAGAAGATCATCTTGTTAGTTGATGACGATATCGATCTTTTAGAAAATACGTCATTTATGATAAAGAGTATGGGGTATGATGTAATCACGGCCCAGGATGGCGAGGAAGCTATTGACAAGTACAAGGAGGCAAGGCCCGAACTTACCATCATGGATATCAAAATGCCAAAAATTGATGGCTATGATGCATTCTATAAAATAAAACAATTAGATCAACATGCCAAGGTCATCTTGATAACAGCCTATTATATTGATGAGGAAAAACATCAAAAGGCAAAATCCATGTCCCTTATTGCAACCATAAGTAAGCCATATACTTTTGAGGCGCTAGAAGAAATCATCAAAAAATACGCGTAAGAATCATGACATGTTTAGATTCTTGACTACTCGAAATCTATCTTCATAGAATTGTATTGCCTCGTCAAGAAAGCCATAATACCATTTTTTCAGTTCTCCATCTCCGCTAAAAATTTTCTTCCACGTACGCATTTCTAGATGTGATTCCTTACTCCTTGATGTTGGTTTTGAAGATAGTAGTAGATTTGTGTAAAACCAATATGATATCTGGTCTGCAAGATCCTTTTCAGTGATATACTCAAAATTATTTTGATATTTTACCGAAATGTATGTCAAAATCTCATAAACTGGAAATTTTGACATCTTGGTAGTCTGAACATTATCAAGAAATAGGCCAGATGCAAGTAACTTTAATCTGTAGACATCTTCTCCTATTATCGATTTCAGATAATCCCATCTTCCAAAAATATGAGGCAAAACCTGCGAATATTTTGATGCAATAGTGTCCATTTGCTTGTTAGAAAGATCCAAGACGTCAAGACAATATAGTATACCATGAAGTGAAAGACGATACATATCAGACGGGCCCCTAGCATGGCTCTTACCGTCTCTCACAACAAGACCAACATCCATTACCCCCATTGTTTTCTTTCCCCTATCTCTCCTTCCTACTAGTAATCTGCGATATTCTTTTTCTTTGGTCCTCACTGCAGTTGTATTGTCAGACAGATGACTTTTTGCCATACCCCATGTTGTAAGAGAACCGTTTAGAGATAAAATTTCAAGCATACGTTGAACATTTTCCTGATGTTTATTAGTGGCTTTTCTTCTAAATGAATAACTGCCAAACAATCGCCTTGCAGTAGGGCGAGTATACAGCTTGTAAGCATAAAGATTTCCATATGTTGTTCCCTGATCATTAATTGGCATACCGCAAATGGTTGGCTATTCTCTTATAATAATTTTGTAATTACCAGTTTATGAAATCAAAGCAAATAGCCATTCAAAAGGACAGGCAACCTGAACCAGCAGCAAGACTGGTCGTAAGATCACCAGTAGAAGAAGGCAAAAGATCGATATTCCAAGAGGAGAACGTAAGCAGATTTTCCATGATTCGCGTCTACACTCCTGAAAAACTGAGAAGAATCAAGCGTTATGCAAGAAAAAGATTTGGAGGCAAACAGCGATGAGTATAGTTTGCGTCTGGAAAGCGAAAGAGTCCTTCTATCCACAGAACGACCATTTTTGTGACTTTTGTTCTGGCCAAATGGTTGAAGCCAGTTATTGTAGAGAGTGCCGAAAAGTTGTACATCTTGTGTGTAGTAAATGCGATAGCAAGATTCTGTATGACATTCATGAATGGTGTTATTGTCAGCTTGAACTTTTGACAATTCCATTGATTCCCCAGTGGAGAACGTAGAAACTACATGAAAGTTATCTTGCTGCTTGTGGTATTTGTAATTCTACTTCTAGTCAATTTAAGTCAAAATGGATACTCGCAAACTGCAAAAGGAGACAAAGCCATTCCATCGTGGATTAAAAATGACGTTAGATGGTGGTCTGAAGGATACATTTCTGATAAAGAATACTATTCTACAATAAAATGGTTAGCAGAAAAGCAAGTCATCAACGTAAAGACTACAGATAAAGAAAAAATCATGGATTCTATCCCAGTTTCAGTTAAAACTGTGTCATGTCTTTGGGCAGAAGACAAGGTTTCAGATGCCGAATTTCTAAACCAAGCAAGATACATGATAAAACATGTGAATGGGGATAAAGTAAGCGACCAATACAAGCCTGTAACTGGAAATGTTAAGGAAATTCCAATTTCCAATAATATTCAATTATTCAATGCAGCTGTAAATGTGAAAGGGACTCAACGAGACGTTCATCTTGAATTAATTCCAGAGTTATCAGACACATACAAAAAAATTTCTGTATGGAATCAGACCAAAAAATATGCCATGATAATACCTGTATTCACCCAAACCGCTTACCTAGAGCCAGGTTTTTATACATATTATAGAGGTAGTTGCGATTCGCATTGTCTTACCAAAAAAATTGATACAACGTCATTGAACTATGTATCAAGTGCAAATGCGGTAAGAGTATTATCCATACTAGGATATGACACCATAACAGATATCGACGTAGACAAAAATCCCGAAATTCTAAAGAAATACGACAGGATCATAATACTTCATAACGAATATGTAACAAAGAAAGAATTCGATGCAATAACAAGTCATCCGAATGTTATCTATCTTTATCCTAATTCGCTTTATGCAGAAGTAAAAGTGGATTATGAAAAAAATGAGATAACTCTCATCAGGGGTCATTCTTATCCACAAATGGAGATCTTAAATGGATTTGATTGGAAATATGACAACTCCAAACAAGAATACGATACTTCTTGTTCTAACATGGCCTTTACCAAAATCTCCAATGGAAGAATGCTAAACTGTTACCCTGAACAAGACATACTCTCCGATGAATTCCTGTTGCTATCTATAAAGGAATAGGAAATGAGTTACCAAAGAGTATCCATAGGACCACTTTTTTCTATTCATCACTTTCGTTTAATTTTAACATATGTTATGATTGCATGTTTTGTCCTAGTCGTACTATTATCAATTCATGGCTCCATTACACCATCTTTTGCATTTATTGCTCCTCACCCAATTCAACAGATACAACAACTTGTAGTAAATACAGACAAACAATCATACTCAAATGACGATACCATAACAGTGTCAGGCCAGGTAGGATCGCCTGATCCCAAGAATCCAATAACGATTAGGATCACAAATTCGTTCAATAATCTTGTTCGAGTGGAACAAATCACGATCTCAAGAGATGGTAGTTTTTCCATTCCCATACTAGCAAAAGGGCCTTTGTGGATATATGATGGGCAATATACTGTAAAGGTACAATATGGTTTTTCAGACATAGTTGCTACTGCAACATTTAATTTCCAGAATCAAACACTTCCAGATAAAGGGACCATTCAAGTAAAAGATCCCAAGAGCAATCAGATTTACGACGTCAACTATACCATAACCTATGGAAAGGTAAAGGAGATTACAGCAACCCCCGAAAATCTTGCATTGAATATTACAATTAATTCAACAAAGAATGGTACACTTATGCTTAAAGTACCAAGATTGTTAATTGACGCAAAAAGAACTGACGGTTCAGACGAGAGTTTTCTAGTCTTCATTGATAAAAATCAATTAAGGGAATTTGACGATAAACCAGATGCTGATTTTAGAACCATAACACTGAGCTTCTTTCATGATGAATCTCAAATTGAACTGATTGGTACCCAGATAGTGCCAGAGTTTAGCCAGATTGTCACACCAATTGTAATTATTTCTATGACATCTGGAATTGTTATTTCAAGACTTGGACAAAAGGCGTATCTGAAGGGGGATGATGAAGTTGTCAAAAAAATCCCTTCTTCAGATAACCTGCTTTGACATGTAGTCAGGTTTCAACGTCATGTTTTATGAGATAAGGATTGGTTTTGAGTTGCGGTATGCCTTTTTACATCAGAATCATCAGAAACAATATTTTCTAGATCTATTCTCATAAGAAAGAAAAAATTGAGTCCTAACCTATTAGGACCGCTGTGATTATCCCTGCTCCAATCATTCCCCCCAGAGTCATAAACAATAGGTCGAATGCAATTACCTTCTTGAATGAAGCACGAACTTCTGCCTTCCACACAGAGAGTTTTTTTTGTTCAGGTTTCTCATTCATGTGTTCAATCGTATTGAGATATTATTTGTCTATAACGGGCCATTTGCGGCGTGCCTTTGCCAAATGTATTGTCAAACAATGAATGTAAAGGCACTCCGCGTGCGGTGAGGTAATAAAATATATCAATTGTACAATAATTAAATAATGAAATCACAAAATAAAAAAGAAAACAGTGTGGCAATGTTTGTTTGCCTCTCATCTATAGCCATGATCTTTTTAGCTAATATGGGAATCAGTCAAGCAGCATTAGGTGATCAGCAAGAAAACACGGAATCGCAAAGCGTCACAAAAGTTGTCAGAATATTGACAGCAGAACATCCTCAATTTACTCCAAACAAAATCAACATAAAGTCAGGAGACAAAGTCATTTTCTTAAATCTTGATGCAAGTAATGGAGGAGTTACGCATGCAATATCTTTGAAGAGTGTTCATGGCATTCCAAAAAATTTGGATAGTGGTTTACTCAGGGTAGGCCAATATCACATTGTTACATTCCTAAAGCCTGGAGTATACAGATACGTAGATCCCATACATCCAGAAGCTCATGGTATGATAATTGTGACATAATGCAATAACAGCCTATTTTTTATTTTTAGATATACTATAAAACGAAATAGAATCGATTTTATCTAAAGCAGACCCAAAATAATCTTGGGATTGTTGACTCCTCATGTCTTGGATATGACAAAAAGGTGATTTTTGGATGAAAATTAGCGCAACCCACTAATACGATAAAGCACAGTATCATCTCAATATGACAGATGCAAAGATTAAGAAAATCCTAGTGCCACTAGATGGCTCGAAAAATTCTGTACGAGGTTTAGAAAGCGCCATACACCTTGCAAAAGAACACGAGGCATCACTTGTTGCCATCCATGTAATACACACACCACATGGAAAAAAACAAGCCAAAGAATTAGAATTAGAGGAAGAGATGCCACCGGCGTTCATTTTATCTGCAAAAAAACTTGTCAACAAAAATGGCATTGCCTTTAGCACCAGGGTACTGACAGGCGATCCTGGACATGCCATAATTGACTATGCACATACTCACAGTGTGGACCTGATTGTAATAGGGGCAAGAGGACTGAGTGCATTCAAGAAGATCTTCTTAGGTAGTGTTTCATCATATGTCATGCACAAATCAAAAGTGGCAGTTATGCTCATCAAGTAAAACCTATTACGTTTTGGAAAAAAGATCAAAATCAAACGATATCAAACACCAAATCATATCCAGTAACATTGTTCTCGAATTGGATAAATAATACAAAAAAAATACCTCCCAATAATGAGGAATGCGAAACTTTTAGCATTTATTGCACTTGTATTTCTTGCAGGCTCTATATTTGCAAGTCACGCAAGTGCACAACAATATCAACCTCAATCAGGCACGTCTAATGTACAGCGCACTCCTGTAAATGGAACGTATACCAACTCAGACTTTGGCGTACAGATAACGCTTCCAGATGGATGGAGTGGCTTTGAGATGAAACGGACTTCAGGGGCAACTTCGGTGATAGCAGCACCGGGTGGATTCCAGTCCATGCAAGGACATCGGCCATCAATAACTATGATGATATCAATGACACCAAAAAGTGTAATGGCAACTCCTCGCCTCATGTCACAACGCATGGCACAAAACGATACATGTAGTAATATATCCACAGGAAACAACTCAGCAAACGGCGTAAGCCTTACTGAAGTTGTGGTAAACTGCACTGGACCTACTACAATGGAGGCAAAGTATGAGGTAGCCCAGACAAACTCATCATATGTCATAGTTAGCTACCGCGCAAACTCTACATCAAATTACGAGTCACAAGTTGCAACATTTGATAGTGCAGTCAGTACTCTTCAAATTGCAAATGCGATGAGTGCACCTGCCATACCTGAATTTCCAGTTCCTGCAATAGGGATAATTGTTGCAATTATGGTCGGAGTTGTAGTTATAATGGGAAGAACCAAGATAATGCAAACCCACCTTTAATTTTTTTATCAATAAACTTTGAATTCTTGTTTGGTAATTTTTTCCAAATGCTGCAAAGACCTGAACACTAATCTCAATTAATAGAAATCTGGTCCTAATGGCTGGCTATCCTGCCATCTGTGTTATTTTATTTAATACCTCATTTTCCACGTGTCTTGTCCATAACATCTCTGGAACATCAACTGCTAGAAATAACGCTGACAGGAGCAATACTTCGGCTGCTGCAACAGCAATATTTTGTATCCATTTCCCGATTCCAATACGTATGGTAAAGTCGTTTGGACTCCCGCTAATCAGTATTGTAAATGCCCTGTCTGCAGTGATAATATCCCTGAGAATGCCTGCCTTGCTTGCCTGAATGATTATTCCCACTGGAGAACTGGATGTCATCTGGGCTTTGTATCCGTCACCTTCTAGCATTGTGACTATTTGTTGTGCAAGCTGGTTCAAATCCTTGTTCTTGTTTTGAAACCTTACTATCTTTTCAGAGACCATTCAGACATGAAGATAACCTTCATTCTAGTAATTAAACCATCTTTCAATTCTCATCTTGTCTTGTATATCAAATTACAAGATAGGAGCATAGTTATGCAATGAAAACTTTAAGATAACAAAATGCAGGTAAATCCAGTAATGAATTTAAAAGTTGCATAGCAGTGATGCACAAGTATTAAATTTTTTCCCAATAATAAGAAAACGGTTCGATCGTCGCATTGGTTTTGACTTTATCAAAAGCTACGATCGAGCCTACTCGAAAAGATTTGAGAATTTTTATACTATCATGACTAGGGTATGGTGTGGGCTCAAAACCGATGTACGTGTTACTTGTTCTTTTTACCACAGTTACAATTCTTGCAATTACACCGCAGGCCTTTGCAGATACTCAAGTCATCATACAAAAGGGCGATTCTGCAGATCAAAGTTGTGTGAGTGCAAAGAATTGCTACAATCCAGATAGTGTAACTGTGGCACCTGGCACCACAGTTACTTGGACTAATGCAGATAGTGTGTCTCATACTGTAACAAGCGGCAATCCATCTGACAACCAGACTGGAACCATATTTGATAGTAGCCTTATCAAGCCTGCCTCAACATACTCTTTTACCTTCAAAAATCCAGGCACGTACAATTACTTTTGCCAGGTACATCCATGGATGACAGGCGATGTGATTGTTTCTGCGTCAGGTGCAACAACCAGTACTGGCACTAACGCAGTTCCAGAATTTGGCGCGTTTGCCGCAATGACACTGGCAATTGCTGTAGTTGGAGTTGTAGTGTTTGGTACAAAGAGAACAAGGATTACAAAATTCTGAACTATACTTTTGTATCGTCATGCTAATTCTAAACACAATCTGAAAACAGTTGCAATCAATTGCTAGAAAAAATGAGAATCAGCGTGACACAAAAATAGTACTTATCGTAGTCTATGACGAAGGCTAGAGTTTATGATTTTACAAGACTGGTGGTTTACTACTTTGATGGGAGTTAAAGCGCCAATACGGCCCCCTCTCAAGGGCCAGATCAAGGCAGATGTGTTAATAATAGGTGCTGGTGCCGCGGGACTTGCAGCTGCGCTTCGCCTTGTGGGTTCTGGAAAAAAAGTTGTCTTGCTTGACAGAAACATTTGTGGGGGAAGCTCTACTGGCAAGAGTGCAGGTTTTCTAACCCCTGACAGTGAACTTGAGCTATCACAGCTTTTGCGCAAATATGGTACAAAGGGTGCCAAGGATTTGTGGGAAGTTGCCGCAAAAGGCGTGGACATCATGGTAGATAATATTAAAAAACACAAGATAGAGTGCGACCTGCAAGTTCAGGACTGCTTATTTTTAGGAAAAGATGCCAGCGGCTGGAAAGATGTGCAAGACGAGGCAAGTGCACGCAAGAAGATTGGCTATTCAAGTACAATTTATCAAGAATCAGAAGTGCCGACTGTTATCGGATCAAACGCATATTCTGGCGCTATTCGATATACTGGAACATATGGCGTAAACCCCCTTTTGTACGCACAGGGAATAAAACAGGTTCTTTTGGATGGAGGTATTGAGATCTTCGAGTCATCCGAAGTGCTTTCGTGGGAAGAGCATACTGTTCACACCCATCTTGGCTCTGTTACTGCTGACAAGATAATTTTTTGTATCGACAAGCCAAAACCAGAGATAACAAAATATTGTGAAAACGTATACCATGCCCAGACTTTTCTCTCGATAAGTGAACCTTTGGGAGATGACGATATCGCAAAACTCTTTCCTCAGGGTCCGCTTCAATGCTGGGACTCTGATCTGATTTATACGTATTTTAGACTTACAGGAACAAAGCAACTTTTGGTAGGAGGTGGAGACATGATGACGACCTATGCAAAAAATGACACCACGATGCCTCGTATCATAGACAAGGTCATAGGCAGACTGAAAGAAAAAATCCCATTGATAAGACCTCTCAGATTTATTCAATACTGGCAGGGACGCATAGACATGACTCGGGATCTTATTCCAACAGTATTAGTCGATCCTGAACATCCCTGGACTCATTTTGTTCTTGGCTGCGTAGGCCTGCCATGGGCCACCTTTTGTGGAGATTTTGCTGCAAGAAATGTTCTTGATGACAAGGAATTGGACAATGAAAAATATTACAGATATTTTTCACCAGACAGAAAATTCATGATTCCATTGTGGTTAGAGAGCATCCTTGGCAAGAGAATAGTTTTTACGGTAAACAACGCTTGGGCAAAATACAGGCAAAAGGATTCAGTGGATGACAAGAGTTGATCCAGATAAAGAAAACGTGTCAGCATCCATGGCTTGATTATAATCACATTTGTTACAAGACCAAATATGCCTTAATTGATAGGATGCAACCCTGATGCAAAAAATAAACACTTGGATACTGATAGCTGCTTTACTTGTCATACTTGCAGCTACAACATATGAAACGTCAGTAACACATAATTCAGAATTATTCATTTCTTCTGTGACGATTTTTGCGCTAGTATCATGGTTTGTGTTGATTGGAGCATGTGTGATGGGAGTGGAGCGAATTTTAGCATGAAGAAAATTTGAGATAACAATGTTAGTCCAAGCTTAAATTGCAAAATCACAAAATAATCTCAAGGACAAACAATAATGAAAACATTAATTGCGTTGTTATTTGCATCTGTGCTATTTCTTGTTGTAATGTTTTCGCCAGTTAACAGACAACTTGGATTTCAAAACACAAGTGGCGCAAGCATTCCAGTCAACATCGCTGCACCTTCCAGACATGGGACGGTAATTGTTCTGCCTGTCTTCACACAAGCCGCCTATAGCCTACATGGCTTTTACAGGTTTTACAGCGGAAAATGTGACAAAACTTGTCTTACAGTTCCCATTCCCAAAACCTTTACTACATCATATGTGACTGGTGGAGGAATAGATGGCATATTGCTTGACCAAAACTTTTCCTACGTAACTGACCTAGATGTTGACAAAGATCCATCCATTTTGGACAAGTATGACAAGATAATCTTGTTGCATAACGAATATGTCACAAAAAAAGAGTTTGATGCAATCACGCGTCATCCCAATGTCATATATCTATACCCCAATGCACTTTATGCACAAGTCAAAGTTGACTATGACAAGAATACGATTACACTGGTAAGGGGGCATGGTTATCCACAAAAAGATATTCGTAATGGTTTTGGCTGGACCTTTGACAATAGCAGGTATGAATACAACACCGCATGTGATGATTGGCATTTTGACAAGATAAAAAATGGCTACATGCTTGATTGCTACCCACAACTGGCCATTCAAGATGATAATCTCATGCTTGAAAAAATGATGCTTCTCTAATTGTGTGAGATACTTTGAAAGTCATTATCTGCTGTTCCCTTTTTTGCACTATCTGCTTTCTCAAGAACCGTAATACTAGCACCAAAGATAAACAGTGCAGTTATTGTTTCTCTAGCTTGGGTTGAATCTCTAAAACAGGTCTTCTCTTCCAAGAAAACGATATTCCTAATGCAATAAAGTAAATTGAAATTCCTAACATAAGCGCGTATGATGCACCTAGAAGTATGGCAATTGCAACGGAAAGAACCGAGCCCAATACGGAAAATGCACCATTTACTGCCCACATCCACGGTACATACATTGGATTGTATGCTTTTACAACGCGCATACCAGTAGGCATTGGCATTCCCATCAAGAATCCCATCGGAGCAAGTATGCCTACAGCGATCAGTGCTTTGATCTCAAACGGTTGGGTAATTACCGAGTAGATCATCGGCTGCAGCAATGTGGCGTAAAGTGTTCCGATGGCTGCTATTCCAGATATCACAAATATCAGATTTCTTGTACTGTTTTTCATTATTCTAGGGCTGACAAAACTGCCCGTCCCGCTAGAGACTAGCAAAGTAAATAACAAGATCGCAAGAGTTGCTGTTGGATTTCCTAGTAGTAGAATCAGTTTTTGCATAAGCGAAAGTTCAATTAAGATAAAACCTGCTCCCAAGGCGGCAAAATATGATATTATGCTTGAGAGAGGAAGTTGATTTCTTTTCTCATGAGATCTTCTCATCCAAGCAAATGGAACAAGCAAAAAGATGGCTACAATTATGAAACTTGCATAAAGTAAGCTTTGCAAAATTACCGGAAGGGGCTTTTCGTATGATAAAAAGAACGGATTGTCGTCAGTTACTGGATATGCCTTGGTTGGAAACTGATCATAGAACTGTTCTAGCCCTATCTTTCCATCCAGAAAGTCCTGATAAGGTTCTATTGCTGTCTGTCCTGGTACCAGAATTGGTATGTATCCTTTCTGAGAAAATGAATTTGACAAAAATGCTATTTCAGAATCAGTAAATGGTGCCTTTGATAAAATTACCATCGTAATACTTGGATCTTTCTCATATGAATTGGCTGTTACAACGATGAGGTGTTTGTACACTTCGTTTTGTGGCACACCGTTTTCCTCAAGTAGCTGAGTAAAGGAGGAGACAAACCTAGGAGAATCAATTAACCACCTTACAACAACTAATTTACCGTTATAGGTCAGATGATCATAATATTGTTGAAAGCCTTCCATGGTGTAAATGAAATTTTCAGATACGCTCAAACCTCCAGAGGAGACGGATGCCCAAGTATCAACAAAAGGAATGTAGATTATATCGTATTTTTCAGTAGAGCGAGTGACAAAACTTCTTCCCTCATCTATATACGACCTGACATACTGATGATGGTACACATTTCCAGCTGCATTGCCGTAACTTTCAACAGTATGATAAATTATGGGGTTGATCTCTACCGCGGTAACATCCTTGCTACCGCTCACCAGTGCCGCAACAACATCTCTTCCTCCGCCAGAACCAATAACTAGTACTTTGGGATTTTCCATCATTTTGAAGGGCAAGTATTGCATCCAGCCTGTGAGATCCTGTCGGCTTGCAAGGTTGCCATCCCAAGATATTATGTTGGTGCCAGCTCCTCCATCGATGAAGATCTTTGCAACAAGATCCCCATCACCGCTTCCCCCCTCTACCACATCAATCCTGGAAAAAGAGTTCCACTGTGTCTTGACAATATGAGAACCTGAATGTTCACTTAGATAGATTGGAAGGTCCTTGTGTGCGTAAGGGTCTGTTTGTATTGCAAAGATTTGAGTGCTATAGTTGACAAAAAGCAGTGAAGCTGCAAATCCTACGAAAGCCAAACTCACGATGATTTTCTTTTTGCTCTTCGATGTTATTGAAAATATCACAGCAGCAACTGCTGCTATGAATCCGACTGCAAGGGTGGTCTCTTCGCCTCCCATTACTGTTAAAAGTAAAATGACCAGCAATGCACCAAGGGAAGCTCCAATTAAATCCGCCGAGTATAGTCTACCAGCTACGGTGGCAAATGCGTTGAATGCTGCTGAAATGATGATTCCAATAAAGAAGAATGGCACTGCAAAAAGACCCATGAAAAGTGGAAGATAAGTGATATGAGAAGAGAGAATATGCATTATAAATAATGCAATGGGAGTAACTGCCGTTATCCCTACTGCAGAAAATACGGTAAGATTGCCTGCCCAATTTTCTTGTATTTTCTTTTGCCTAAATTGAACAAAAAGACCAGACGCCCCAAGTCCTAAAAGTGCTACAGCGACTGCAACAAAAGCAAACTGATACCAGATTGCTGCCGAGAATATTCTTGTAATGGCGATTTCCAAGACTAGTCCAGACAGTGAGGTAAGAAATATTCCGGAAAACAATAACCTACGATTTATTGACGCAGGTGACAGTCCCTGAGATGTCATACGATGGTTCACAATATTGTGAGTATATTATGTGTTAACTAGTTGATTGGTGTAATAGTCTAAGATCACTACATTTGGAAATGATTTTAATAGATTTTTACAAATCTGAACTTAAAGACTCTAGTCCCGTAAGACTCGGCCAATTTTGCATATGTAACAGAACAATATTACGCAAGTCTTATCTGTTAAACCCAGTAAAAGCAATTGTGTATTCGATTGTAACAAGTGGAGTGCCTCCGTTTGATTACAAAATTGATTTACTTGCATATGGAAATAGTGCGACACCGCCATCATTTCTAAATGTTCAATCAACTAGTCAATTTGGAGATAATGTGAACTGTCCAACACCAAACCTTGCAAGTGATTCGGTTCATAGTACCAATAGCACAGGCTCAGATACCATAGAGTATCTCTACG
The DNA here is from genome assembly GCA_050749105.1 of Nitrosotalea sp. Classification (GTDB taxonomy): domain Archaea; phylum Thermoproteota; class Nitrososphaeria; order Nitrososphaerales; family Nitrosopumilaceae; genus Nitrosotalea. The sequence goes on from JBOGQT010000084.1 coordinate 73,132, forward strand.
GCCCATCAATACCACATCAAGGATGCCCCATGGAATTGAGATTATGGTTTGAGCCGTCCTTTGATGCAAGCCAGAAAATTTTCAATTCACATTATGACATATTTACAGTTAACAACCAAGGTCAGAAGATAAGCTCCTACGCACAAAGCCTAGGAAGGATTGATATGTTTGCGCCAGTTGGGACAGATGACATAACGTTCATACAACAACAACAACCCCCACCACTTGTTCATTACGTAATCTATTTTGCTGGAACTGGACCTGAATCCGGAGTAACAGATGTAAGTCTAGCAGGAACTATACAAGTTGATATCAACATAGCACAGCCGTTTGCATCACCCTTGCCACCAACTACAAGTGTATTGTACAGTACAAATACCACAAGTTCTTCCGGTACAACTCAGCCTACTGTAATCCCAGCATGGGTAAAAAACAACGCCAAGTGGTGGTCACAAGGACAGATTGGTGATTCCCAGTTTGTTCAAGGCATACAATACATGATAACAAACGGCATAGTCACATTAAACTCCTAGTGTATGACTCAAGTATCTCACAAGTCATGCATATGGAATAGGGCTGATGACATCAAAAAACATATGAGATTGTTACCTGCCACTGTCTTGCTGATTATTCTCTCAGGACAGATAGCGTACGGACAGACATATACACAAGATAATGTGCCTAACACAGATGAAAAAACCATCGCCTTTCCCATAATAGCGTATACACAGGATCACGAGTATGAGGCTGATATGACATGGGAGCCACATGACATCCTAACTGATAAAAAAATAATATTCATTTTTCAATTCTATGACGGCAAGACGGGTGCCATAATCCCAGACATGGATTATCAATTTGTCATATCACAAAACAACAAGGAGCTTGCTAATATTCCAGGAACCACATCACAGAGTGGAGATTACAAATATTTTTCTTTTAACAGTACTGGTCCTGTAACTATAAGCCTTGAGAAAATAGCAGACACTGACCTATTTGTATCATATAATACTACAGTATATGAAAATCCACACCCGTCAGGACCTGTCACCATAGTACAGCCCACTCAAAACATCTCAGATAAAGAGAGAATGTTATTTCCAGCGTTAGAAGATGTCTTTGTGGGAGTACTGATCGTATTCATAATATGGATAGCAAGGGAGCCTATACTTAAGAAGCTCAAAGCTATGCCATAGATTCAGAAGGTATTCTAGTATTTCAGACTTAACTGCCAACTTGCTGTTTGGCTGTGTCGGCTTCACCTTGACCTGTGTGCGATACTTTTCCTCGATTGACTGGTATGCTAATATGTCTTGCTTAACTTTCATTCGGGAATTTATTATGCATCAAAAAGATATGAAGGTCGATTACTTTGGTGGCAGAAAAATTGCCGGCAACCCAGATGACAAAGACAAGACAGATTCTCTTTGGCAATTCTAAAAGTGTCATGTCAAAAAAAATGGAAATCTCTGATGGCGAGTCTCCAAAATGCCATACTAAAGGATGCAAAGGCAAACCAATAATTACAGATACCTCGTCTGGCGAGATAATCTGTGGTTCGTGCGGGTTTGTATTGCTTGAAAAGTCAATAGATCCAAATCCAGAATATATTTCAGATACAACAGAGTTTCTCACAAAGACAAGGACCGGGCCGGGACAATCACTTACCATGTATGACAAGGGAATGATGACTGTAATCTCCGACAAGGATGCAATGGGCCACTTGTTATCCGGTGGCATGAGAAATACTTTTGGCAGGCTAAAAGTGCTTAACAACAGGAGCAGGACAGCATCATCAAACCGTACACTAAAGACTGCGCTATTGCTTCTTGACTCACTTAAGACAAAACTCGGGCTACCGGACTCGACAGCAGAAAATGCAGCATATCTTTACCGCAAGGCCATGCAAAAGAGGATAACCATAGGGCGTAACGCAAAAGGCATAATGTCGGCCTCTGTCTATTTGGCATGCAGGCAGACAGATATCCCAAGATCCCTTGTTAATATATCACAATCGGCCAACTTGAGCAGGAAAGATGTCAGTCGCTCATACAGGAAGATGATTGAGAAACTTGAGATATCGCTGGATCCCTGCAGCCCTTTGGAATTTGTCACCAAGATAGGGCATGAAGCAAATATCAGTGAGAGGATACAAAGAGATTCGCTAGAGATTCTTTCACGATTGGCTGAAAAAGGAATATCTGCAGGTAAAAATCCGATAGCGCTGGCGGCCGCAGTCCTTTACATGTTATGCATTCTAAATGGTGAGAAAAAGACCCAGTCTGAGATATCAAAAGCTTCCGGCATAACCTCCGCTACCATAAGAAACAGATATGCAGCGCTAAAAAAAGGGCTCAAGTTTTAGATACACGGTCAAGACTCAAAAGATGATTAACCAAGCAGTTGAGAATATTATAGCTAGTTTCAAAGAAGTGGATTTTGGTGTTCAGATACTTTGAATTTTAAGTAACTTGGATATGAGATCATCTCACCAAAAATAAATGCGAGTTAACAAGCATATGCCTTATACATCTTGATTTATCGCTACCGGTGAAAAAAAGTAAACCTGACTCTCCCTTTTTTATTTTTGATTGATTTTGTTTCTAGTCCTAAGGGTCAATATATTATTTTGATATAATTTAGGACTCGTATTATTAAGAAATAAAGATGGCTTTTTTGCGGGTTAATCACTTTTGCACTATCACTTTTCCGTTTGGAAGTACTCCAACAAACCCGTATCCTTGGTTTATCAGTGTCTCTGCCTCTTCGGACGTGACGACTCTTTGGCTATGCTTTTGCAGTGTTGAGAACTCTTGCAGCCTACCAGTTCGTCCTGCCCCATTGATCTTAGCTGTAGAGTGACACAATTCTTGCCGCTTCCATATCATTGGTTGATTATCATACGATATAAGGCATAGCAATTAATTGCACTAGGGTATTTCATATAAAATAGAAGAACATTATTTCATGTGGACAAAATTGTTTTGGAT